>JANYAN010000523.1 GCA_025361305.1 Burkholderiales bacterium | reverse complement strand
ACGACAACGACCTGGAGGCTGCCGGAAAGCTGGTGCTGTCGCACCTGCGGCTGGTGGTCTCGGTGTCGCGCAAGTACCTGGGCTATGGCCTGCCGCATGGCGACCTGATCCAGGAGGGCAACATCGGCCTGATGAAGGCCGTCAAACGCTTCGACCCCGACCAGGGCGTGCGGCTGGTGAGCTATGCGCTGCACTGGATCAAGGCTGAAATCCACGAATACATCCTGAAGAACTGGCGGATGGTCAAGGTCGCGACGACCAAGGCCCAGCGCAAGCTGTTCTTCAACCTGCGATCCATGAAGCAGGGCTTCAAGGACGACGCCGACAGCGACACCCATCGCGATACGCTGACCGACGCCCAGATCGACACGATGGCGCGAGAGCTCAACGTCAAGCGCGACGAGGTGATCGAGATGGAAACGCGGATGTCCGGCGGCGACGTGATGCTCGACCCGGCGCCCAATGACGACGGCGAAGAAGGCTTCGGCCCGATCGCCTACCTGGCCGACGCGAGCCACGAGCCCACGGCCGTGATCGAATCGCGGCAGCGCGACGTGCTGGCCGGCGACGGTATCGCCGCAGCCCTCGAACAGCTTGACCCGCGCAGCCGGCGCATCGTCGAGGAAAGGTGGCTCAAGGTCAATGACGATGGCTCGGGCGGCCTGACCCTGCACGACCTGGCAGGCGAGTACGGCGTGTCGGCCGAACGGATCCGCCAGATCGAATCGGCTGCGATGAAGAAGATGAAGAAGGCGCTGGCGGCCTACGCCTGAGCGTCCAGCGCGCTGCGTCACACCCCAGGGCCCGGTGTATTCCGGGCCTTTTTTGCTGTAACAATGGCCCGTGGGAAGAACAATGCGGGCGCGCTGGGTCGTTGGACTGATATGGCTTTTTGGTCAAGCCTGTACTTGGGCCATCGAACTGGCGCCCCCGCAGGCATCACAGCCGCTGGACCGGCAAAGCCGGTATTTCATCGACCCCTCGGCCCAACTCACCATTGATCAGGTCGAGGCGCAGGATCAGAGCCTGCCCTGGCGGGTTCGCGAGAAACAGGCCAACTACAACATCGACGGCAAGGCCCTGTGGATGCAGTTCGATGCGCGCCGCACCGACGAGGCGCGCTGGTATCTCGAGCTGGCGTCATCGGGGCTGGACCGCGTGCAGTTCTTTTATCGCGGGCCGGACGGAAACTGGGTGCAGCAAGAGGCCGGTGACACCAAGCCGGTCTCCGAGTGGCCGCTGCCGGGTCGCTTTCCTACGTTCGAGCTGTCACCGGTGACTGGGCAGGCCGTCCGCTACTGGGTTCGGGCCGAGCACGCGCGGGTCAATTTTGCAGCGCCGATTTCGCTGCTGAACCAGTCTGCGCTGGTGGCCTCGCGCGAGCGCGAGCAATTTCTGCTGGGCGCCTATTTTGGGCTGGCAGCCCTGACCATGCTGGTGGCCGCCGCCAATGGTGTCGTCTACCGGGACAGGCACTTCGGCGCCTACGCCCTGTACGTGGCCGCACTGGCCGCCGGGCAACTGGCCTATCTGGGCGTGGGAGCCCAGCATGTCTGGGGCCACTGGCTCAAATGGAACGAGGTCGCGACATTTGTCCTTCCTGGCGTCGCATCGGCTACGGCGCTTTGGTTTACCCGGATGGTGACCGAGCCAGCGCGTTTTTCCGGGGCGCTCGACCTGGCCGTGTGGGCGCTGATCGCGGGACTCTTGTCGGCCGTGGCGCTGGACACGGTGCTGGAGAGCCGCACCAGCTTTGCCCTGGTCATGGCCTTGACTGTCCTGGCGCTCGCCGCCGTCATGGCATTGGTCGCGCTGGTCTGGCGCCAGGGTGAGGACCCCTACATCCAGCTGATCGCGGCAGGCTTCCTTCCCGTCATCATCATGGCCATTTTCCCGGTGGCGAGGGGCCTGAACCTGATCCCCGGCAGCGCGCTGACCCGTTATGGGCTGTCGATCGGGGCGGCGGTGGAGATGCCCATCCTGTTCTATGCCCTGAGCCTGCGTGGCGGCAGGCGCCGGGAGGCACAGGTCCGCACGGCCGCACTGTCACGCAACGATGCGCTAACCGGAATCGCCCACGCCCGCACCATGCTGCATCGACTCGAAGGCGCACTTGCGCGCGCGCGCAGCCAGAAGCACACCTTTGCACTGCTGGTCGCCAGGATCGCCAACTTCGATGCCATCGTCGCCGAATACGGTCGCGAGACCGGTGACCGTGCACTGGTCGTTGCCGCTTCCCATCTGCGCCATGCCATCTCCGACGTTGACCTGGCAGCACGCACCGGCGACCACGATTTTGCGTTGCTGCTCGAAGGCCCGGCCACGAGTGCGGGCGCAGTGTCCTGTGCCCAGCAGGTGGTGGCCAGCGGGCTGCGGCCGACCGACGCACTGCCTCCGGGGTGCACCCTGAAGTTCCATGTCGCCGTGGCCACCTTGCCGGAGAAGGACCTCGACGCCGAGGCCAGCCAGCGCTGGCTGCTCGGCGGTGTCAGCGCCATGCCACCGGATAGTCGCAAGGCGATCAAGCCGATGAATTTCTGAGACCTTGTGGGACAGATCTTTAGCTCTGTCCCCAACTGACCAGAAACTTGTGGGACAGATCAGTCGGATTTCAGGCTGCGCGTAATCGCGGCACTGCCATCCAGGCCATCTCGCGCACACCGAAATGGGGGTCGGCGGCGAAACGCCGCGCACTGTGCAGCTTCGCGTCCAGCGGCAGCCCGGAAAACGCGATCCACTGGGCTGCCCAGCAACGGGCGACGTCGCTCGGGTGGGTCGCCAGTGCGTTGGCCACCACGTCCCGATCGACGCGCGGCGCCGTCAGGTCGTAAAGCGCGCGCGCCACGTGGGCGTGCCGCTTGATGGGCCGGAACGCCCCCAGCATGGCCAGTGTGTCCTCGATGCGCTCATGGCCGGCGTCCAGTCCGATGTGGCCCGCCACATGGCGCGCCAGCATGGGCAGGTCCAGGGCCAGAAATTCGTTGAGGTTGACCGTGGGCACGAGTCCCTGGTTGAGCGCTGCAAGCACCTGCCGTGGAATCAGAGCAATGCGTGGCGCGCCGGTGCGGCCCAGAAGCTCCTGGCCCTTGCCGCCGGCGGTGCCTTCCATGCGGGCCTCAGGCCTGCTTGAGCAGAAGCTGAAGATCCGATGCCAGGGCCGGCGCCCCACCGCCATAGCGCGTGTACAGGCGCAGCTTCCCATGGGTGTCATACACGTAGCTGGCGGCAGAGTGGTCCATGGTGTAGCTGGTCGCCGTCTTGCCGTCGACCTTCTTGTAGAACACCTTGTACTCCGTGGCCACGGCAGCGATCTGCTCGGGCGTGCCACGCAGCGCCAGAAAGCCCGGGTCGAAGTTGGCCATGTAGCCCTTGAGCACTTCGGGCGTGTCGCGCTCGGGGTCCACCGTCACGAACAGGCCCTGCACCTTGTCGCCATCCTTGCCCAGCAGGCGCTTGGCCTCAGCCAGTTCGGCCATCGAGGTCGGGCAGACATCCGGGCACTGGGTATAGCCGAAGAACATCACGACCACCTTGCCCTGGAAGTCTTTCAGGCTGCGCGGCTGGCCGTTGTTATCGGTGAGCTGGAAATCCCTGGCGTAATCGGCGCCGGTGAGGTCGACCGCCTTGAACTGCGGCTGGGACTCGGAGCAGGCCGCCAGGGCCGCTGCCAGCGTGCAGGCGGCAAGGCTGAACAGTGCGGTGCGTCGGTTCATGATTCAGACCAGGTAGTGGTCCACCAGCAGCGCGGCAAACAGGGCGCTGAGGTGGATCAGGGAAAAACGGAAGGTCTTGCGCGCCAGCGCATCGGAGTATTCGCGCCAGAGCAGGAAACCGTAGAGGCTGAAACCGGCGCTGAGGACGACCGCGGCGACCAGATACAGCCACGAACTCATGCCATACACGAACGGCATCAGGCAGGCGGCGAACAATACCAGCGTGTACAGGAACACCTGCAGCCGGGTGAACTCGTTGCCGTGTGTCACGGGCAGCATGGGCAGACCGGACTTGCGATAGTCCTCCACCCGGTACAGTGCAAGTGCCCAGAAATGCGGTGGCGTCCACAGAAAGATGATGAGGAAAAGGATCATCGCCTCGGGTCCGACGTCGCCGGTCATGGCCGCCCAGCCCAGCACGGGGGGCATGGCGCCGGACGCGCCGCCGATGACGATGTTCTGCGGTGTCAGCGGCTTGAGCACCACGGTGTAGATCACCGCGTACCCGACGAAGGTGGCAAACGTCAGCCACATGGTGAGCGGATTGACCCAGGTGTAGAGCAGCCACGAACCGGCGGCGCACAGCACCGCGGCAAACAGCAGGGTCTGCCAGTCGCTCAGGTCGCCTCGGGCGGTGGGCCGCCAGGCCGTACGCCTCATTTTGGCGTCGATGCCTTGCTCGACCAGGCAGTTGAAAGCCGCCGCCGCAGCGGCAACCAGCCAGATGCCGGCGCACGAAATCGCGGCCAGCTGCACTTCCGCCAGCGTCGGCAGGCCAGGGACGGCCAGCACCATGCCGATAAGCGCGCAAAACACGATCAGCTGAACCACCCGCGGCTTGGTCAAGGCATAGAACTGGGACCAGCGGGACATCATGCCGACTCCCTGTTGGCAGGCCGGCTTTCACACAGTGCCCAGGTCAGCACGACGATCAGCGCGGCGGCCCCACCGGTATGGGCGACGGCCGCGACCAGCGGCCAGCCGAGCACGACATTGGACAGCCCGGTAGCCAACTGCCACAGGGCCAACCCGGCCACCCATCGGGATTGGACCCCGAGAGCCGTGCCGTGCATCCCCCACGACGCCACAGCCAGCACGGGCAACACCGCATAGGCCATGAGCCGATGCACATAGTGGATCGCCGTCAGGGCCTCGAAATTGATGTGCTCGCCGCGGCCGGTCATTCCGAGTTCGCGCCACAGTTCGAACCCCTGATCGAAATCCATGGCCGGCCACCAGGCGCCCTGGCAAGCGGGGAACTCCGAGCACGCAAGGACCGCGTAGTTGGTGCTGACCCACCCGCCCAGCGCGGCCTGCAACCACACCAGAACGCATGCAGCCATCACCAGCGCCGACACCGATGCAGCCACCGGCGCCGGCCCGATGGCGCTCTGTGTGTGCTCGTAGGCGACCGCCTGGCAGCACAGCAGCGCCAGCAGCACCAGGCCCCCCAGCAGGTGCAGGGTCACGATGGCGGGAAACAGCTTCATGGTCACTGTGAGCGCACCGAAGGCGCCCTGCACGCAGACCCAGACCAGCGTGACCAGCGGCCACGCCGGGCTCAAGGTCAGATCGCCGCGTCGCAGCGCCCACCAGGTAGCCGCTGCCAGCGTCAGGATGAGCACGCCCACGCCACTGGCCAGGTAGCGATGGATCATCTCGACCCAGGCCTTGCCGTGTGTCACCGGTCCACTGGGCATCGAGGCCTGCGCCTGGCTGATCTGCGCGTGGGCGCCGCTGGGGCTGGCATTGCCATAGCACCCGGGCCAATCGGGGCAGCCCAGGCCAGAGTCCGTCAGGCGGGTGAAGGCACCGAACAACACCAGGTCGAATGTGAGGAACAGCGTCAGCACCGTCAGCGCCTGGAGCCGCCGCGCCGGCGCCCCGTCGCGATGGCGAATCCACACCCAGGCCAATGGACCGAGCGCGAGCACCAGACCCATCAGCATCAGGCGCAGGGCGGGCGAGAGATCGTAGAGCGGCTGCACGGCCATGGTCACGGGGGGTTGCGGCCGGGCAGGTCCCAGGCAGCGGCGGCGCGCATCAGACGCTCGAGGTCGCGCTTGATTTTCGTGGCCGCGACCATGTCGACATCCGTCGCCGCCCTGGCAGTCGGCGCGGCCACTGGAAACCGCATCATCCAGTTGCCCATTGGATCGACCAGATACAGGTGCTCGTCAAGTCGGTGGCCTTCCTGGGGCGCCAGCCACCGCGCCAGCGCGGCGGCGTCCACCCGCAGCACGGTCGCCTGCCGCAGCGCCGGCAGCAGTTCCTGGCGCAGAGGTGTCGTGTCACCGACCAGCCAGACCCAATCCAGCCGGTCCTTGTCTTTGCCCAGGCTTTCGCGCAGCTGGCGTTGCAGGTACAGATTTCTTTCGCATGCCGTGTCGCAGGCGCCGCCGGCCACGCTGATCAGCAGCCACTGCCCTTTCAGCGAATCGAGCAGCACGGTCTTGCCGTCGGGCCCGGTTGCGGCCTGCGCGGGCAGCGGCCGCTGCGGCTGGACCAGCTGGCCGTAGTTGTGCCGGGCATCGGGACGGATGATGTAGTAGGTGACATAGGACGCTATGACTGGCGCCGCGCACACCAACAGCACGGCCAGCATCTTGCGGCGGCCGCTGGTCGTTCGGCGGGCGTCGCCCGCCACCGCCTCGGCGGGTGCTGGCAGCGAGTGCACGGTCATGCCCAGTGGCTCGTCAAGCATGCTGGGCTTTGCGGCGGGGGGCGACGAACTGGAACCAGACATAGAGGATGGCGATGAGCGCGCTGAGCGCCCACCACTGGATTGCGTAGCCGTAATTTTTCTCGACGCCACTGGCCGCTTCGGGCCACTCACGCAGCAGCCCATCCGAAGCCCCGTCCGTTTGCTGCACCGAAACCTCCAGCAGGGGCAGCCGCGTTTCGGTCCGGAATCCGGCCAGATCGAGATTTTGCCGGATAGCGCCGCCTTGCGCGCTGCCCAACTCATAAAGCTTGGCCGGTGGCGGGGCGATGCGGCCGTGCAGCTGCACGACGCCAGCCGGCGTCTGAACCGGGGGCAGCTGTTCACGCTGGGTGAAACTGCGCTGGGCCCAGCCTCGCTGGACCAGCACGGTGGCTCCACTGCCCTCCAGTCGCAACGGAGTCACGACATAGAACCCGACCTTGCCATTCATCTGCCGGTTGTCCAGGTACACCGTGTGTTCGGGCAGCCATTGGCCCTGCAGCTGCACAGGACGATGCAGCACCGAAGGAATGTCCTGCGTGGATGCCAGCTGCGCACCGCTCAAAGCCGCCAGCGAGGCGCGCTGCAACAGGGCGTCATGCAGCGCCAGCTTTTGCGCGGCGCGCTCCATCTGCCAGGCACCCAGCGCCAGCGTGGCAGCAAGCCCCACTGCCGCGGCCAGCGTGACGGCGAGGAAGCGGTGGGCGGGCGCCCGTGTCATGGCAGCTGGCTCTCCGGGCAGACCATAATTGTTCCCATGAAGTATCTTGCGCTCCTGGCTTTCGTGGCCATCATCGGCAGCCTCGGCTCGGCCCTGTTCTTCATGATGATGGACGGCCGGGACGGCAAGCCCAAGACCAGCAACATGGCTCGCGCCCTGGCTTTTCGTGTGGGCATTTCCATCCTGCTGTTCGTCTGCATCCTGGTGGGCTGGAAACTGGGCTATATCCAGCCGACCGGGATACCCGCCGGGAAGTGATGGCCCAGACGGACAAGGCGCCCTCGGCGCCCTGTCAATATCTGCGGCCAGACCCCGCTACAGCCAGTACACCAGTGTGTACAGGCCCAGCCAGACGACGTCCACGAAGTGCCAGTACCAGGCGGCGCCTTCGAAGCCGAAGTGGCGCTCGGGCGTGAAGTGGC
>JANYAN010000515.1 GCA_025361305.1 Burkholderiales bacterium | reverse complement strand
CGATGAACGCCATCCGCCCAAGCAGCTCATGTGGTTTATTGCCGGCTGCAAGGAAGACGGACTGCGCCCCAATATGGTGGACGCCAGCGACCCCGATACGCGCAAAAAGGTGGAGATTTACCAGCTCTACGAAGACCAGTGCCAGCGCGAGGGCGTGGTGGACTTTGGTGAGCTGATGCTGCGCTCCTACGAGCTGCTGCGCGACAACGACCCGGTGCGTGCGCACTACCAGCGCCGCTTTCGCCATATCCTGATTGACGAGTTCCAGGACACCAACAAGCTGCAGTACGCCTGGATCAAGCTGCTGGCCGGGCAGGGCACGGCGGACGATGCCCTGGCCAGACAAGACGCTGCCGGTGGTGCGGTGTTGGCCGTGGGAGATGATGACCAGAGCATTTACGCCTTTCGCGGCGCCCGGGTGGGCAACATGGCCGACTTCGTGCGCGAGTTCGAGGTGCGCCACCAGGTCAAGCTCGAGCGCAATTACCGCAGCTTCAGCAACATCCTGGATTCGGCCAACGAGCTGATCAGCCACAACAAGACCCGCCTGGGCAAGAACCTGCGCACCGACCAGGGCCCGGGCGAACCGGTTCGCATTTACCAGGCGCCCACCGACCTGGCCGAAGCCCAGTGGATGGTCGAGGAGATGCGGCATCTGGTGCGCGGCGAGGGCGCGCAGCTTGGCATTGCACGCAAGGAAATCGCCGTGCTCTATCGCAGCAATGCGCAAAGCCGGGTGATCGAGACGGCGCTTTTCAATGCGGCGGTGCCGTATCGCGTGTATGGTGGGCTGCGCTTTTTCGAGCGGGCCGAAATCAAGCACGCGCTCGCCTACCTGAGGCTGCTGGAGAACCCGCAGGACGACACCAGCTTCATGCGGGTGGTCAACTTCCCGCCGCGCGGAATCGGGGCTCGCAGCATCGAGCAGCTGCAGGACATCGCGCGCGCGACCGGCTGTTCGCTGCACGACGCGGTGAGCACGGCCACGGGCAAGGCCGGCAGCAACCTGGGCGCCTTCGTGGCGAAGATCGATGTGCTGCGCGAGCAGACGCTTAACCTCACGCTGCGCGAAATCATCGACCTGATGCTGCAACAGTCTGGCCTGGTCGAGCATTACAAAGCCGAACGCGAGGGTGCCGACCGCATCGAAAACCTGGAAGAACTGATCAACGCCGCCGAAAGCTTCGTCACGCAGGAGGGCTTTGGCCGCGACAGCGTGGCGCTGCCCGTGGATGAACTCGGCCCGGAGTATGTCCCGCCTGATGCCGAGACCGGCGAAACCCTGTCGCCGCTGGCAGCCTTCCTGACGCACGCGGCGCTGGAGTCGGGCGACAACCAGGCCCAGGCCGGGCAAGACGCGATCCAGCTGATGACGGTGCATTCGGCCAAGGGCCTGGAGTTCGATTGCGTCTTCATCACCGGGATGGAAGAGGGTCTGTTCCCGCACGAGAACTCGATGAGCGACCGCGACGGCCTGGAGGAAGAGCGTCGGCTGATGTACGTGGCCATTACCCGGGCACGCCAGCGCCTGTACCTGAGTCACTCGCAAACCCGCCTGTTGCATGGGCAGACCCGCTACAACGTCCGAAGCCGATTCTTCGACGAACTGCCCGAGGCCGCACTGAAGTGGCTCACGCCGAAGAACCAGAGCTTCGGAGGCTCTACCTTCGGCTACGGCGCAGGCTATCCGACCACCCGCAGCAATTTCAATCGAGACTACTCGTCCACGCCCGCATTTGCCAGCCCGCCGGTGCCGCAACAAAAGGCTGCGCCTTCACATGGCTTGCGCGCGGGGTTGAAAGTGTTTCACACCAAGTTCGGCGAGGGCACGGTGGTGTCGATCGAGGGCAGCGGCGACGATGCCCGTGGCCAGATCAACTTTCCCCGCCATGGCATCAAGTGGCTGGCGTTGTCGGTCGCCAAGCTGACGCCGGTCGAATAAGGCGTGCGCGGCGGGCTATTCGCCCATGTGGTACCACTCGTCCTCGCGCAGTTGCTTGAGAAACGACGCGGTGATTTCCAGGCCGCCATGGGAAGCGGCCCACTCGATATGGTCCCGGAACGACATGCGCTTGGATAGCGAAGGCGTCGCCAGCCAGGCGTGGCCGATGAGCGGCGGAGAGGGCATCTTGCCCGAGGCACCTGGCCCGCCTTCGAGCAGCAGGTTGAAGAGCTGCTGCCACCGCTCAGGCTTGGGGCAGACGCGATTGTTCTTGCGCGACTCGGTAATCAGCTCATCCAGCGAGGCGCCTGGCTTGGCAGGTGGCCGGCCGGCACCGGTTGCCGTGGGATCAGCTTCACCGCGCCTGCTGGACAGCGGCGAGGGCACTGTCGGGGCATGCCCGCCGCCCTCTGACGCCGACAGGTTCATCAGCGTGCTGGGCGGCTGCGTGTCGGCGAACCGTGCCTCATGGGTGGCGACCTCTTCATTCCACAGTGCCCAGGTGGTATCGCTGCTCTTTTCGACCACGTCGGGCGTGGGGATCGGGTCTCCCGGGACGTAGGGCGCGTCGAGGCCGGTGGGCTTGGCGGGGGACTTTTTCGGCGTGGGTTTCATCAACCAATAAATGTACCTCTCAACCGGTTTCAGAACCATCGGGAGCCCGAAAAACCACGGTACGGGGTCGCCGAGGACAGGCGGCCGGCGTTGACTACGGTGGCGCCTCAGGCCAAACTCTGGCCGAATTCGTCTCCGACGCTGTTTTTCCCAGGGGATCCCCATGACCATCAAGCAAATCCTGATTGCCTCGATCGCCGCTTGCGCGGTCGGCAGTTTGCAGGCGGCCGATACGGTTACCGAGCCTTCGGCCAACGAGCGGCTGGCCCTGGCCCGCAAGGCCATCGACGCCAAGGACTGGAACCGGGCCCAGTTCGAGCTGAATAAGGCAGCACGCGAAGAGCCGCGCAATGCCGACGTGCAGACGCTGCTTGGCTACACCTGGCGCAAGCGCCCCTCGCCCGACCTGGGCAAGGCCTTCGACTACTACAACACAGCCCTGAAGCTCAACCCGAACCACAAGGGCGCGCATGAGTACATCGGCGAGGCTTACCTGATGGACAAGAAGCCGCAGGAGGCCGAAAGGCACCTGGCCCAGTTGGAGACCATCTGCGGCAACAAGACCTGCGAGGAATACCAGGACCTGTTCAAGTCGATCGCCGACTACAAGGCCAAGAACTAAGGGCTATGTCATGGCGGCCATGATCAAGAGCCGGCCGTCGTAAATCAGCGCGGCATGGCCGGATGCATCGATGGCGGCTGCTCTTCCATGTAGCCAATGCCGTCCTTGACGCCCTTGCGCCCGGCTATCTGCCAGGCCGTCTGCTGGTTGACCAGGGCTGCGAGGACTTCGAGTTCCTCGTCGGTGTGGTTGATGGCCCGCGCCGGGGTCAGGAGGCGCCCGTTTTTCGGCTCGACCTCACCCCAGAACGACTGGTGATACACCGATTGCGAGACTGCCTTGTCGCGGCCGGCTTCCATGTCCACCGTGCCGTAGCAGTTGCAGAAATAGCTGCGAAAGTTTTGCTCGGGGAAGACCTCGGTGTACACGCCTGTGCCGCGAATGCCGGCGGTCAGTGTCGGCGTGAGTATTTGGCGCGTGGGGCCGCGCCCCCAGACGCTGCCCACGGCGCCTGTCAGCAACCGCAGCACGCTGATCGCATTGATCGTTGCACCGCGCTCGACCGTCAGGCGCGTGTTCTGGCGCACCTGAAATGAAGAATTGCCGACCACGAAGATCAGGTTGGAATCTGGCCCGGTTTCAATCCGGTCGCCCGTCTGGATGGTGCGCTGCGGGCTCAGGCGTTCGCCGTTGAGCAGTGCGTCGCCGCGCAATTCAACGATATTGCTTCGCTGCTGTGCCTGCGCTGCCTCGAATCCGCCCATCGCGGTCCATGCGGCTGCCGCCTGCAGAAAGCTGCGGCGCTGGAACCAAAGGATTTCCTTCTCGGTACGGCCTTGCAGGATGTGCTGTGTCATGGCGAGTCTCCGGTGATTGATGGGGCTGGACTGTCCGGTGTGGCGACGAAACTGTCACGAAACGTGAAATAGATCGAGGTCGAGAACATCGCGGCCATCAGCAGCGCCGCTGGCATCATGACCGTGCGCGCGAGCTGTTCGCCGCCAATCAGGCCGCCGGCGACCCCGAACAGCGTGCCGAATGCCACAAAAACGACCAGCCACAACAGGCTGTATACGCTGAAGGCGCCAAAATTGCGCAGGCACGCCACCAGGCTGAAGAACAGGCTCTTGGCCGGCGGAACGGCGTGCCAATGAACCAGTGCCGGCGCGTGCCAGAACATCAGGAACAGCGGCGTGTGCAACAACAGCGCAATCAGCGTCGCGGCGTCCAGGCCTGTTTCGGTCAGGCCGGGGCTGGTGCCCGCCAGCACGGAGCCCAGCAAAGTGGCCAGCATCGAGCCGGCGGTGTAGATGGCCCCCAGCACGAGCATGGCGCGTGCCTGCTGGCGCCCGGCACGAAAAGCACTGATCAGGATCGAGGGCATGGGGAAGCGCCCCTTGGTTGCTTCGGCCGAGGCGGCCATCAGGCCCAGGGTCGCGGCCGGGACCAGCATGCCGCCGATGATCACGCCGACCACCGGGATCTGGGCGACCACGATGACTGCGGCCATGTACATGAAGAACAGGCCGGTCAATGCCAGCGGCTGCTTGAGGAAGGTCTGGATGCCAAGCTTGACCCATAGGATGCCGGTGCGTGCAGGAACGATGTTGAGTTTCATTACGAAGTACGCATGGGGAGTCGGATTGGACGCGCAATTGTTTCAGACCGGCCATGCCGTGACTGTCGCCGCGTGACAAATTTAACGCAAGGGGCCGGCGGCACCCTCAGGCCGCGACCGGATGGGCGGCGCGCTGGCGCAGCACGCGCTCGAAATGGATGGGGTCGTGCGCCTTCAGCATGGCGGCCTCGCGGGGCAAGTGGAAGTCCCAGAGCCGGGAAATCCAGAACCGCAGGGCGCCGGCGCGCAGCATGGCCGGCAGCAACTGGCGCTCAGCGGCGCACAGCGGCCGAACCGCACCGTAGGCGCCCAGGAAGTTTCTGGCCCTGGCAGCGTCGTGGGCGCCCGTGTCCAGATCGACGCACCAGTCGTTCAGGCAGACGGCAATATCGAACAGCCAGCTGTCGACGCCGGCAAAGTAGAAGTCGAAAATACCGGTCAGCTGCTCGTCCTCGAACATTGCGTTGTCGCGAAACAGGTCGGCGTGGACCGGCCCGCGTGGCAACGCCGCATACGCCGAACCCGCGGCCACGTGGTTCTGCAGCGCCAGTTCGCTGCGGATCAGCGCCGCCTGCGCGGGCTCCAGATGGGGCAGCACGAGCGGCACCGTCTCGTTCCACCAGGCCAGGCCGCGCAGATTGGGCTGGCTGTGCGGGTAGTCGCGTGCCGCCAGATGCATGCGGGCCAGCATCGCGCCCACCGAAGCACAGTGCGCTGTCGTGGGCGCAAGCTCGCTCTTGCCGTGGAGGCGATTGACCACAGCCGCCGGCTTGCCTCGCACCGTGTGCAGGATGGCGCCCGTGGTGTCTGCCTGCGGGTCGGGCACCGGGATGCCGCGCAGCGCCAGGTGCTTCATCAGGTGCAAATAGAAGGGCAACTGGCGGAAAGACAGCCTTTCGAACAGCGTCAGGACGTATTCGTCGCGGCGGCCGTCCTTCGCGGTGGTGAGGAAGTAGTTGGTGTTCTCGATGCCGCCATGGATGCCGCGCAGATCGAGCAGTTCGCCCAATTGCAGCCGGCGTGCCAGTTCGCCAGCCTCGTCTTGCGAGACCTCGGTGAAGACTGCCATCAGAATCGCAGCAGGTTCCAGACGCGGTGACCGGTCGAGCTGCCCAGGTCATCGCGCGGGTTGCCAGGGCGGCTGCGCGCCAGGTCGGTGGGCTGCATCTCGTACTCGGGCAGGTTGGCCTTGGGCTGCACCGTCACGCTGACGGTCTGCCCGCCGTAGCGCACCTCATCGATTCGCGCGCCGCTGTCTTCGACATGGATGCGCTGCACCCGCTGGTTCTAGCGGCCGTCCAGCGTGGGCGCGTCGGCCCCCGGCGGCGGCGCAATCGACTGGCCGCCGGCCTGGGCCCAGGCAGCGGCCGCTGCCATCAGCAGCGCAAGGACGATCAAACGCGGGTACATGGGGCAATTGTAGGGGCGGGCGCGCCGGGTCTGCTGGCAGGCACAATGCCGCCATGAGCGAGCCGATGACCCAAGCCCCTGCCCACCCCCGCACCCTGCTGCTGGTCGACGGCTCCAGCTACCTGTACCGGGCCTTCCATGCAATGCCGGACTTGCGGGCCGTGCCGGGTGACCCGGCCAGTGCGGCCACCGGCGCCATCCGCGGCATGGTCAACATGATGCAGAAGCTGCGCAAGGACGTGCGGGCCGACTATGCGGTCTGCGTTTTCGATGCACCGGGCCCGACTTTCCGCGACGCCCTCTATCCGCAGTACAAGGCCACCCGCTCGCCGATGCCGCCGGACCTGCGCGCGCAGATTGCACCGATCCACGAAGTGATGCGGCTGCTGGGCTGGAAGGTGCTCACAGTCGCGGGCGTGGAGGCCGACGACGTGATCGGAACGCTATCGTGCATGGCCACCGACCAGGACATCCAGACCGTGATCTCCAGCGGCGACAAGGACCTGAGCCAGCTGGTGAACGACCACGTGATGGTGATCGACACCATGAACGACCGCAAGCGCGACGTGGCCGGCGTGGAAGCGGAGTTCGGCGTGCCGCCCAGCCTGATGGTGGACTACCAGACCCTGGTCGGCGACTCGGTCGACAACGTGCCAGGGGTGGACAAGATCGGCCCCAAGACAGCGGTGAAGCTGCTCAAGGAATATGGCTCGCTCGATGCGCTGGTGGCGCGGG
>JANYAN010000321.1 GCA_025361305.1 Burkholderiales bacterium | reverse complement strand
GCAGCGCCGCCACCGCCGCGTATTTGTATGGATTCATTTGTATGGATTCACTGGTGAGGTTATTTCTTCGCCCGACCGTACTTCGCGGTGAACGACGCCTTGCCGATCCGCACAGCCGAAGCCATTGAACGCGAACTTCTTGTCCATCCAAGAATGGGAACCGCATGATGCTACGAAGCGTGCGGCTTTGCTACCCGGACAATCGCGGGTCCGGAAACGGCCAGCGGCGTTCTCCAATCGCGGGCACCATTGGGTTTTCGTCCAGTTCAGCCATGCCATCCACACTGCCACGCCCATTCACCGCCCTGGCCTGGTCCAACCTTGCGGCCCAGTCTGCCGAGCAGTTGAGCCTGGCCGCCGTCCCGCTGGTGGCCGTCCTTGCGCTCGACGCCGGCCCCGGCGAAATCGGCACACTGGCAGCGGTGCAGACCTTGCCTTATCTGTTGCTGTCGATACCCATGGGCCTGCTGGCCGACCGTGTATCGCGCCGCAAGCTGATGGTGCTGGCAGAAGGGTTGCGCGCCCTGTCGCTGTTCGCGTTGCTGACGATGGTGTTGGCAGGACACTTGTCGATCGCCGGCTTGGCCATCCTCGGATTCCTTGGTGCGGTCGGCACGGTAGGGTTCAGCGTCGCCGCGCCGGCGCTGGTGCCAGCCCTGGTGCCGCGCGAATCGCTGGCGCGGGCCAACAGCCGGCTCGAACTGGCCCGAAGCGGCGCATTTGCCGCCGGCCCGGCACTGGCCGGTGCGTTGGTGGCGTGGACCGGCGCGGCATCGGCCTTTGTGCTGGCGGTTGTCTTGTCGGCGTCAGCCGTGGCCCTGCTCTGGCGTCTGAACGAGCCGCTGAGGCCCGCAGCGCCGGCGCGCCATCCGCTGCTGGAGATCATGGACGGTGCGCAGTTTGTCTGGCGGCAGCACCTCTTGCGCCCGATGCTGCTGACGGGCGTGGCCTGGAACATCTCGTGGTTCGTCTTGCAGGCCGCGTACGTGCCTTACGCAGTGCGCGCGCTGGGCCTGAACGCGCAGGCCGTGGGCGTTACGCTGGCCAGCTACGGCGCAGGCATGGTGGCCGGTGCACTGCTGGCCTCGCGCATCGTGGGCGCCCTGCCGTTCGGCCGCGCCGTCCAGCTGGGGCCCGCCGTGTCGGTACTGGCGGCTGCCACCATGGTGGCAACCTTGTTCATGCCGTCGGGGCTGCTTGCCGCGGCGTCATTCTTCCTGTTCGGCCTGGGTCCGATCATCTGGACCATCACCTCGACCACGCTGCGCCAGAGCGTGACGCCAGGCACCATACTGGGCCGGGCGTCGTCGGTGTTCCTGGCCGTCAATGCAGGCTCGCGGCCGGTGGGTGCGGCGCTGGGCGGCCTGGTTGGCGCTGCCTGGGGCGAACCGGCGTGCCTGTGGTTGGCATTGGCCGGCTTCATGCTGCAGGCCTGGGTGATCATGGCGTCGAGCCTGAGCGACCTGCGGCGGCTGCCCGCCCCGGCGCACTGATCAGAGGCCCTATGCAGGTGGCCGGGGAACGAACTGCTTCGGGTCGTAGAAGAATTGTTCCTGCGCGATCCGTTCGCCTTCCCAGCGCTGCCACGCGAGTTCCTCGATGCGGCCCGTGCTGCCGTCGTTCCAGCTGAATTCGAAGATCCAGTGGATCACGACGTGGTCGCCGTTGACCAGGGCAGGCCTGACACAGGTCGAGCGCACGGACGCGGCGCGTGCCAGTGCCCGGGCTTCGTGCGCGACGAGCAGGTCACGCCCCACGCGCGGCGCGGCGTTGTTCTCCTGCATCGAGGCGTTCTCGGTATAGAACTCCTCGATCGCCTCAACGTGAGCGTTCTCTTCGACGCGTGCAATGAAGCGTTCAAGCGTGGCAAGGGCGGGCATGGCGGGCGTCTTAGCTCAGGTGCTTGCCGACAATTCCGGCCAGCTCGAACATGGTCACCTGGGGCTTGCCGAACACGGGCAGCAGCTTGGCGTCGGCGTTAATGGCACGCTTGTTCTTCGCATCCTGCAGCCCGTTGGCCTTGATGTAGTCCCACAATTTCTTGATGACCTGTGTCCGGGCGACGGGCTCAGCCCCGATCACCGCCGCCAATGCCGCACTGGGCGCCAGGCCCGCAGCGGTCTTGCGCGGGGCTTTGGGTGCGGCGGCCTTCCTGGCCGGGGGTGCCTTTTTCGCAGCGGCCTTCTTCGCCGGCGTCGCCCCGGTCTTGGCTGCAGGCGCGTACTTTGCGGCGGGTTCACGCGCGGTTGGCTTGCCCGCCGCCGTCTTGCGCGGCGGGAACTTTGAGGGTGCGAACTCGAAGTTCACCTTGCCAGCTTCCTTGTCCCAAGCCAGGAAGGCCTTGAACGCGCGACGCGTGCGCATCGAAACGAACTTGTCCAGCAGGTCGGTCTTGCCGGTGGCCAATAGCTTGGTCATCTGCTCGCGCGCCACGGGCTGCTGCAGGATCACCTGGCCGGACTTGAAGTCGCAGCTGGGTGTGGGTTGCGCAGCCGTAGGCACCGATTTCTCGCAGACATAGTTCTTGCCGTGCTCGAAGACGCGTCCGCCGCACTTCGGGCACAAGCCCAACGCCTGCTGGGCACCGAAATCCACGATCTCGCCAGTCTCGCTTGCGCTTCTGTCGTCGCCGAAATCGAACTCGAGTTTCCAGTTCTTGTCTTCGTCGCTGTACTTGAGCACGATCTCCGAGGTGAAGGGCCAGCCGGCCTTGGAGCGGAAGCCCTCCAGCGGCCCGATCTTCTTGTCGCGCAGCAGCAACTCGACTTCGGCAACTTCGAAGGTGCGGCCTGCGGGCGTCTTGCCGAACGAAAAACCGCAGGCATCGGTGCCTTCGCCCGTTTTACCGGTGCAGGTGTAACGCCGATAGTTCTCCTTCACCACGCCGCCGCAGTTGGGGCACGGCGTTGCCAGTGTCGAGTAGTCGCCGGGCACGGTGTCGCGGTCGTATTCCTTGGCCTTCTTGACGATGTGTTTGGTCATCTCGGCGATTTCGCGCATGAACTCATCGCGCGAGAGCTTGCCGTGTTCCATCTGGGCCAGCTTGTATTCCCACTCGCCGGTGAGTTCTGGCTTGGACAATTCCTCGACACCCAGCCCGCGCAGCAGGGTCATCAGCTGGAATGCCTTGGCCGTAGGGATCAGTTCCCGGCCCTCGCGGAACATGTATTTCTCGTTGATCAGGCCTTCGATGATGGCTGCGCGCGTGGCCGGCGTACCCAGGCCCTTCTCCTGCATGGCTTCGCGCAGCTCGTCGTCTTCGACCAGCTTGCCGGCGCCTTCCATCGCGCCCAGCAGGGTTGCTTCCGAGTAGCGGGCCGGCGGCCGGGTCTTCAGGCCGCGCACTTCCACCACTTCGGCGCGGACCATCTCGCCGGGCTTGACCGGCACCAGGCTCTGGCCCTTGTCGCCCTCCTTGGCGTCCTGCACTTCGGCCGCAGCCTCCTTGCCCCAGATCGCCAGCCAGCCGGGCTTGACCAGGACCTTGCCTTCGGTTTTGAAGCTGTGGCCCACGGCCTGCGAGATTCGCGTGGTGACCATGAACTCAGCGCTGGGAAAGAACACCGACAAGAAGCGCTTGACCACCAGGTCGTACAGCTTCTGCTCGGCATCCGACAGGCCGCTGGGCGCCTGCAGCGTGGGGATGATGGCAAAGTGATCGCTGACCTTGCCGTTGTCGAAGATCCGCTTGGTTGGTTTGACGTAGTTGCCTTCCAGGGCCTGCTGCGCAAACGGCGCCAGGTGCCGCATTCCGCTGCCGGCCAGCATGCCCATGGTCTGCTTGACCACCGGCACGTAGTCTTCGGGCAGGGCGCGCGAATCGGTCCGCGGGTAGGTCAGGGCCTTGTGCCGTTCGTACAGGCTTTGCGCCAGCGCCAGCGTGGTCTTTGCAGAAAAACCGAAGCGGCCGTTAGCCTCGCGCTGCAGGGACGTCAGATCGAACAGCAGGGGCGAGGCCTGTGTCGTCGGCTTGGATTCTTCAGTGACTGTCGCCGCCTTGCCGCGCACGGCGTCGGCAATGCGCTGGGCCTCGCGCTGCGACCAGAGGCGGTCGGCCTTGAACTCGGCGTCGTCGGGGCTCTTCTTCCACAGCGGGTCGAACCACTTGGCCTGGTACTCGCCGGCCTCGGCCAGGAAGCTTGCATGGATTTCCCAGTAGTCGCGGCTGACGAACTTGCGAATCTGCTCTTCGCGCTCGACCACCACCGCCAGGGTCGGCGTCTGCACGCGCCCCACGGTGGTGAGGAAAAA
>JANYAN010000319.1 GCA_025361305.1 Burkholderiales bacterium | reverse complement strand
CAGGCGCTGGAACGCCAGACCGCCACGGCCGACGTGCTGCAGGTGATCAGCGGTTCGATGACGGACACACAGCCGGTGTTCGACGTGATCGTGCAGAGCTGCCAACGCCTGTTCCAGGGCCGCGCGGTCGCGCTGCTGATGGCTCGCGACGGCATGATCCGGCCCATGGCGCTCTCGTCGAGCGCCGCCGACACGGTGCCTTCGCTCAAGCCTTGGCCCTACGACCGCGAAAGCGGCGCCGGCCGCTGCATGCTGGAAAGCCGGCTCATCCACGTGCCGGATACCAACGAGGCTGTCTCCGAGTTCCCGCGCATGAAGGGCCTGGCGATGGCGATGGGATACCGCTCGTGCCTGTTCGTGCCGTTGCTGCGCGAAGGCGAAGCGATGGGATGCCTCACGATCCTGCGCGCCGAGGTGGGCCCGTTCGACGAGCAGCAGATCGCGCTGGGCCGCACCTTCGCCGACCAGGCGGTGATCGCGATCGAGAACGTCCGGCTGTTCAACGAGACACGCGAGGCGCTGGACCGGCAGACCGCTTCGGCTGAAGTCCTCGGCGTCATCAGCCAGTCGATGGCCGACCCCAAGCCCGTGCTGGAAAAGATCGCCGAGAGCTGTGGCAAGCTGCTGCGGGCCGGCGCCGCGACCATTAACATCCGTGGCGAGGACGGACTGATACATCTTGGAGCTCACCGTTTCTTCGACGGTCCGGACTTTCGCAAGCTGGGCATGGAGGGCGAAGACTTGCACAAGATTGTCGTCTCCGCCTACCCGATGCCCTACGAGGGAGGCCTCATGGCCGAATTGCCGATCGCCGGCGTGTTCACCACCACCGACGCTCTCGGCGACCCCGCCGTTCCGGCGAGCCTCAGGAAAATGGCAAAGCGGGTCGGCTCGACCTATTCCGTCATGGGCGCTGTGCTGTCCAATGGCGGCGTGAAGACGGGCTCCATCAGTGTCGCCCGCCCTCCCAATGACCCGTTCAGCCCCAGCGAGCAGGCGCTGTTCCGCAGCTTCGCCGACCAGGCCGCAGTCGCGATCGAAAATGCGCGGCTGTTCCGCGAGACGCAGCAAGCGCTGGAGCGGCAGACCGCCAGTGCGCAGGTGATGAGCGTGATGGCGGCATCGCCGTCCGAAGTGCAACCGGTGTTCGACGAGATCGTCGCGAGCGCGCTGCACCTCATGCGCGGCAGCACGGCGCACGTGACGCAGCTCGCGGGCGGCAAGCTGCACCTCGTCGCGTACAACATCAGCGACCCCGCCGCCGAGGAGGCGCTCAAGGCGCTGTACCCGTTGACGGTCGCGGGCAGCGCCGTCGAGCGCCACTTCGAGGAAGGATCGCCGATGGTGGTGACGGACGTCGACACCGACCCGAATCTGACCGAAACCACGAAGGCCGCGATGCGCGCACGCGGTTCACGAAGCTTCCTGCTGGTGCCGCTTCGGTTCGAGGGCAAGGCAATGGGCACACTGGTGGTCAACCGCACCGCCACCGGCGGCTTTAGCGACCAGGACATCCAGATGCTCACGGCCTTCGCCGACCAGGCGGTGATCGCGATCCAGAACGCGCGCATGTTCAACGAAACGCGCGAGGCGCTGGAGCTGCAGAAAGCCTCCAGCGAGGTGCTGCAGGTGATCAGCGGTTCGGTGGCCGATGCGACGCCCGTCTTCCTGAAGATCGCGCAAAGCTGCACGCACCTGTTCGGCGACCAGACGGTGATCTCGCTCGTGGACGACGACGGGCTGGTGTATCACGCGGCGGTGGCAAGCCGGGACAACGTCTACGGCATCCGGCGCGAGGACCTGGGCCGCCGCGAGCTATTGCTGCCCGGCATCAAGACCGACTGGACAAACGCTCACGGGATGCTGGAGCGCCTGAACCGGGAGTATCCGCGTCCGGTGGCAAAGTCGTACCAGGGCTGGTGCATGCGAAAGCGCTGCGTGGTCCATTACCCCGACATGTTCGAGGACTGGGTGCCCGAGTCGATGAAGCAGAATGCGCGCGAGGTGGGGAATTTCTCCATGCTGATCGCGCCGATGCTATGGAACGACAACGCGGTAGGCACCATCCACATCCTGCGCATGCCGCCGCGCCCCTACACCGAAAAGGAATTCGCGCAGCTTCAATCATTCGCCGACCAGGCGGTGATCGCGATCCAGAACGCGCGCCTGTTCCGGGAAGCGCAGGAGGCGCGCGCAGCGGCCGAGTCAGCCAACGAAGCCAAGAGCGCCTTCCTGGCCACCATGAGCCATGAGATCCGCACGCCGATGAACGCGGTCATCGGCATGAGCGGTCTGTTGCTGGATACGCCGCTGAACGACGAGCAACGCGAATTCGCCTCCACCATCCGCGACTCGGGCGATACGCTCCTGACCATCATCAACGACATCCTGGACTTCTCCAAGATCGAAGCCGGGCGCATGGACGTGGAGCGCCAGCCCTTCGACCTGAGGGAGTGCGTGGAATCCGCGCTGGACCTGGTGGCTTCGCGCGCGGCCGAGAAGCACCTGGACCTGGCCTACGTGTTCGAAGGCGAAGTGCCCCAGGCCGTCCTGGGCGATGTCACCCGCCTGAGGCAGATCCTGCTCAACCTGCTCTCTAACGCCGTCAAGTTCACCGAGGCTGGCGAAGTCGTGTTAACGGTGGCTGTCGGAGGCGACGAACAGACCGAGGAAGGCGCCAAGCTGCACATCGTCGTGCGCGATACCGGCATTGGCTTGTCGCAAGCTGGGCTGGCCAAACTTTTCCAGAGCTTCAGTCAAGCCGACTCGTCCACCACGCGCAAGTACGGCGGCACCGGGTTGGGGCTTGCCATCAGCAAGCGCCTGGCGGAACTCATGGGTGGCACCATGTGGGCAGAGAGCGATGGTCCCGCCCACGGCAGCAGCTTCCACGTGACTATCGCCGCGCAGCGCACCGAAGAGCTGCCCAGCCCAAGGCCCGCGTACATCGGCGAGCAACCCGCGCTCAAGGGCAAGCGACTGCTGGTCGTGGACGACAACGCCACCAACCGCAGGATTCTCGCGCTGCAAGCAGCCAAGTGGGGGCTGGTGGCGCAATCGGCCGAATCGGCGAAGCAGGCGCTCGCCCTCATTGAACAAGGGCAGCGATTCGAGCTGGCCATCGTCGACATGCACATGCCGGGCATGGACGGAGCACAGCTGGCCGCCGAGTTCAAGCATAGAACGCCCGAGATGCCGCGCGTGCTGTTCACGAGCCTTGGCCGCAATGAATCGGACGAAGCCCTGTTCGCCGCCACTCTGGCCAAGCCGCTCAAGCAAAGCCAGCTGTTCGACACGCTAATGACCCTGCTGGGCGATGCGCCCAAGCCGCAGGTGAAGGCGCCGACCAAGCCCAGGCTCGATGCGGATATGGCCCGGCGCCACCCGCTGCGCATCCTGCTGGCCGAAGACAACCTGGTCAACCAGAAGCTCGCGCTGCGGCTGCTCAGCCAGATGGGCTACCGCGCCGACGTGGCGGCCAACGGCATCGAGGCCATTGAGGCAGTGGAGCGCCAGCCCTACGATGTGGTGCTGATGGACGTGCAGATGCCCGAGATGGATGGGTTGGAGGCCTCACGCCGGATGACTGGCAAATGGACCAAGAACAACAGACCCCGAATCGTGGCAATGACGGCCAACGCCATGCAGGGCGACCGCGAGGCGTGCCTGACCGCTGGCATGGACGACTACGTGACCAAGCCCATTCGGGTGGACGCGCTGATCGAGGCGTTGAACAATGTGACCTCCAGGGAGCACCGCTGAAATGACCCAAGCAGCCATTGACCTTGCCACCTTCGGTGAATTGCAGGAAACCGCCGGCGCGGAATTCGTGACCGAGCTGGTCGGTGAGTTTTTCCAGCAGGCACCGCTGATGCTGGCCGAACTGCGTGAGGCCTGGGGTGCGCAATCAGCCGATCGGTTCCGCCGCGCCGCGCACTCGATCAAGTCGAACGCGCTGACCTTCGGCGCCACTGCCCTGGCAGCGAAGGCGCGCGAACTCGAACTGGGCGGGTTGCCTGCCGACGCCTCCGCGCTGGAGGCTCTGGATGCCGACTATTTACTGGCGGCAGCGGTCCTGAAGGAGCTGTGTCATGGCTGAGCGCGGCGCGCGCCTGCTGGTTGTCGACGACAACAGGATCAACCGATTGCTGCTATTGCGCAGTCTGGAGTTGCTGGGCCACCGCGTGGCCAGCGCAGAGAACGGCCTCATCGCCCTGAAGATGCTGCGCAGCGAGCCCTTCGACCTGATGCTGCTGGACATGGAGATGCCGGAGATGGACGGCTTTCAGGTGCTCGAGCAGATGGTGGGCGACACGAACCTGCGCGAAGTACCCGTGATCGTGACCTCGTCACTTGAAGGCGTGGCCCACGTGGTGCGCTGTATCGACCTGGGGGCCGACGACTATCTCAACAAGCCCGTCAATCCCGTGTTGCTGAGGGCACGCATCGATTCCAGCCTGGAAAAGAAGCGGCTGCGCGACCAGCAGCGAGACATGGTGCGGCGCTTTGCCACGCCCGAAGTGGCGCAAGACTTGCAGACCTCAGGCTTCGCGCTGGGTGGTCGCCGCATTCATGGTTCGGCGATGTTTTCGGATATTCGTGATTTCACGTCATTGGCGGAATCGCAGGACCCGGAGGAGACCATCGAGCTGCTCAACGCCTATTACACATTGATGTTCGAGGCGATCGGGGCACATGGTGGTGTGGTGAACCTGATGATGGGCGACGGGCTGATGGCGATCTTCGGGGCACCGCTGCCGCTGGCGGATCCGCCGCTGAGCGCGGTGCGTGCCGCGATGGATATGCAGGAGATGGTCGAATTGTTCAACATGGAGCGGGTGGCTGTGAACAAGCCGACCATCCGCATCGGCATCGGCATTGCAACCGGCGTCATGGTTGCCGGCTACGCCGGTACCAATGAGCGCGCCACCTATACCTGCATCGGCGACACGGTGAACCTTGCCGCCAGGCTGGAAGCCCACACCAAGGTGCTGGGCCGCGGCATCGTCATCGACGGTGCGACGCAGGCCGCCGTGGGCGATCGCATCGTGATGGACAAGTGCGACCCGGTGACATTCAAGGGTAAATCGGTGGTGACCGACGTCTACGCCATCTAGCGGAAAGTGTAGATGTAGGTCAGGCGCGGCGGCGGCGCCTCACAGGAACAACCGCAGACGCCTGTGCCGCCGCAACTCGCGGGCCCGGAGTTGGCAGTAACATACAGATACACTGTGTATCTAATATTGTTCCCAGCAATCCAGGTCTCTATCCACGAAATGTCGAACCCGGCCCGGCACAAACGTGTCAGACAAAGTTGTCGCATACCCGGGAAAGTGGCAGTTTTGTCTGTCGCCAGGGCGGAAAACTGTGCACAAATTGTCGAAATCCGACCGACCCGATATGGCACAAGACTTGCAATACATATTGTCTCACTAACTTACATTTAGGACCCTGCATGAAACGCCAACTGCAAAAAGGTTTCACCCTGATCGAACTGATGATCGTTGTTGCGATCATCGGCATCCTGGCCGCCGTGGCACTGCCTGCCTACCAGGACTACACCAAGCGCGCGAAGCTGTCTGAAGTGATCCTGGCTGCTTCGGCGTGCCGGACCACCATC
>JANYAN010000312.1 GCA_025361305.1 Burkholderiales bacterium | reverse complement strand
CGCCGTAGCTGCCCAGCGTGTACAGGCTGGCCAGCTCCTGCCAGTACAGCAAGTGATAGGAGGCAACGGCCAGTGCGCACAGCCCGCGCAGCATGTCCCAGCCCAGAACGCGGTCAGCTGCGGTGCTGACGGTCACAGGGGTGCCACCCGGCTCGGGTCAGGGCGCTGTAGCCAGTCGCTGAACTCGTCGGCCAGTTGCCTGCTGGCGGAAGCGGCCGTGTTCCAGGCCCGCGTGCGCGCCGGCAGGTTCACGCCGTACCGTGTGAAGTCGGTGCGATCGGGCAACTTTCCGTTCGGGAGGCCGGCAACCCATTGAGGATCGGGCGCCAGCACCACGGTAGTGTCCAGGAAATGGGTGGCCCCGTGACGCCACTTGAACGGTTTGTCCAGCCACCCCGGCACCACCGCCTTCTGGAAATGCGGATACAGCACCAGGCCAAGCTCCGGCCGCGCGTTGTAATTCAGGTGAAGGTGGTAATCGGTGATGCCGCCATCCCAGTAAGCGCCGGGAGGCGCGCCCGGGATGTTGTGGATCGCGTCCAGGACGAACGGAATCGAGCAACTGGCCTGCAGCGCCGGATTGAAGTTGGCCTCGGTCAAGGCCACCTGGCGGGTACGGTAGTCGCCGTTGGCAAATGGCAATGGCGTCACCGCACCATGCGCCGAAGTCGAGAAGACCACCCGCTCCAGCCAGGCCCCCATCGCCCTGCGGTGGACGCTGTTGGTCAGGAAGGCGCCCAGGTAACCCAGGGGCGTGCGCAGCTTGTGCTGCCGGCTCAGCAGATGGCGGCCGCGCGACGTCACCACATGCAGGCGGTAGCGCGGGTGGTTCAGGACTTCATTGATGCGGCCACCGTAGAACGACTGCAGGTTCTGGCCGAAACGCTCGCTGACGTGGGCGGCGGTGGGTGAATTCTGGCCGGGCTCGAGTTCGTAGTCCTGCGCGATGTAATCGCGCTCCAGTCGCTCGAAGGCCCGGGCCGAATCATCCAGGCAGGCCGTGGCCATGCGCCAGGCACCGATCGAGGCGCCCACCAGATGCACGGGCTGGCTTGAACGTGCCAGCCATTCGCCGAAAATGAAACGATCCAGCGGACCGAGAATCAATCCCTTGGGACCGCCTGCCGCGCCAGGTACCACACCCACATCCTGCGGCCGCAGGCCGTTCTGCTCGATGTGACGGCGGGCGGCCGCTCCGGCGTAGATGCGCAATGCTTTCATCACGCTATTTTCCCAGCCCGCGCAGGTATCCCAGGCGGTATTCCAGTTCGCGCAACTGCACATCGTCCAGGCCGCCAGTGGCCTCCTTGCGGTAGCGTGCGACGAACGGCACCGTGGCACCGCCATCCAGCAGATCGGCAGCCGCCTGAACCTGCGCTTCCCTCACCCTGATTTCGGCTGCGATTTGCCTGATGATCTTTTGCATTCTGTAACCGTAGTTGCGCCAACGACAAAGCGGCGCAGTGTGCCACAGAGTGCGGACATGAAGACGGGCTGCCCGCTGACAGGCGCCGCCCGGCCCGGGCTCGCAAAATCACCTCACCCTATCAAAGGAGTTCCACCATGCGCGCTCGCCTTGTCATTCTTGTGGCCGCAATCCTGCTGGTTGCCGGCTTTGCCGCCATGAACTGGTCTGAATTCCTTCGCACCGCGCCGCTCAGCCTCGGCTGGCGCGTCGCGGAGGCGCCTCTTGGCCTGATCCTGCTGGGACTATTGGTAATCACCTTGCTGGCTCTCCTGGCCAGCAGCGCCGTGCAACAGGCAGACATTCTGGTCGAGTCGCGCCACCTCTCGAAACGGCTGCAGGGCCAGCGGGAACTCGCGGAGCATGCCGAGGCTTCACGATTCACGGAACTGCGCACGCAGCTCGAACAAATGAACCGCACGCTGAACACCCGGCTGGATGAATTCGAGGCCAGGATCGACGCGCGCCTGGGTGAAAGAGTCGAGATCGCTTGAACGTCATGTGCGCGCACCTGTGCGAAGCGAACTGGGACAATGCACTGTAAGGCTGGCCGCCGCACGGCGACCAAAGGATCATGGACTCAACCAGGAGCATGCCTTGCAGAGATTGATTTCTTCCGTCATCGCCGCTTGCGCGGTCACCGCTGCGGGTGCCGCACTCGCTGTCACATCCGCATGCCACGCGCGTTCGGGGCCTACGCTCACGCCGGTGATAGAGCTGTACACGTCCGAAGGTTGCAGTTCCTGTCCGCCGGCTGACCGGTGGTTGTCCACCCTGAAGGGCGATGTGGCCGGGGGGCGGGCCGTGGTGCAGGCATTTCACGTGGGTTACTGGGATTACATCGGCTGGGTGGACCGATTCGCGGCGCCGGCCCACACCACTCGCCAGCGCCAGCTGGCAGCCTGGAACCACCTGTCCGGCATCTACACGCCGCAACTGGTGAGGAACGGACAGGATTGGCGCGACTACTCGCGCGCACTTTCCGAAGCTTCGCCGGCGCGTGCCTCCATTTCGCTCAATGCCAACGCGCCCGATGCCTTCGAAGCAACGGTCATTCCGGCTGATGCCGCGCTCTCATGGTCGGCTTACTGGGCCGTGACCGAGAACAGCCACGGCAGCAAGGTAAAGGCCGGTGAAAACGCCGGAGAAGTCCTGCAACATGACTTCGTGGTGCGCCAGTATGTGCCCGTCGGGGACTATCGCGGGAATTCCAGCCTCACCCTGCGCGCGATCCCCGCCCAGGCCGGACACGCGCGACTGATCAGCCTCGTGGTATTCGATCCGCGCACCGGCAAACCCATGCAGGCCCTGAGCCTGGACTGTTGAACGCGTGTCCGCACGCCCCGCCTACACTGCCTGCATGACTGCCGTTCACCGTCTGCTGCGCAATCTCCTTGCTGGCCTGCTGGCCCTGGTCCTGCTGTTCGAGGAATGGGGCTGGGAGCCGTTGGCGGCGCTGGTTGCGCGCATGGCTCGCCTGCGACCTTGGGCCTGGACCGAGGGCCAGATCACCCGTTTGCCACCCTGGGCGGCTGTCCTGGTGTTCGTTGCCCCTGTGCTGGCCCTGCTGCCGGTCAAGCTGGCGGCACTTTACTTCATCGGCTCAGGCCATCCGGTGCTGGGCCTGCTGGTATTGCTGGCGGCCAAGGTCGTCGGCACGGCCTTGCTGGCGCGGCTGTTCTCGCTGACCGAGCCAGCACTGATGCGCCTGCCCTGGTTCGCCCGCTGGTATCCGAACTGGAAAACATGGAAGGACGGGCAGATCGGCCAGCTGCGCAAATCCGGGTTCTGGTCGGCACTCACCCAGATGCGGGCCCGGGTCAAGGCGCGCTGGGTACTGTGGCGGCGCCAGTTTCGATGATCGGCGCGCGAACTTAATTATACCCGGAGGTAATTAATATACCCGGGTATAATTAAAGCATGAACCCAATCACCTATCCCCAAGTAACTGCGTTTGACGGCCCCAACCAAATCGCATCCGGGCCCTTGGATCAAGTTGCCTTGCAAGTCCGGGAAGTCGGCCGGCGAGGCAGCGGCGCGCCGCTGATGATCTTTGACGATCAAACGCAGAAGACCCTCGAGATTGACTTTCGTGGCTCGACAACCGCTTTACGCCGGCATGTCGAGCAGCAGTACGGGCAGTCGGCTCACGCCGCGCAAGAACCGCCAGCGCCCGGGCCAGGTCGACCGCGACTGGGCGTCGTCGCACGGGAGGTGACGCTGCTGCCCCGCCATTGGGAATGGCTTGCGCACCAGACCGGAGGTGCATCGGTGGCACTGCGCAAGCTGGTCGAAGAGGCGCGCCGCACCAACGAAGGACGCGACCGACAGCGCCAGGCCCAGGAGGTTTGCTACCGGTTCATGTCGACCATGGCGGGCAACCAGCCAGGCTTCGAGGAGGCGACACGGGCACTGTTCGCCGGTTATGGACCGGCCTTTCAGCGCGAAACGCAGGGCTGGCCGGCTGATGTGCGCGAACACGCGTGGCAATTGGCGGCACGCACGGTGTCGCAGGGCGCCTGACGGTCACTTGATGGCCGGTTTACCATCAAACAGACCCGGCGCGGCGCCAAATCGCGCCTGTTCGGCCTCCAGCATTCGCAGCTTGGTCGAGACACCCCCAGCGGCGGAGAAGCCACCGGATCGATTGCCCGCGGCCAGGACCCGATGGCAGGGGACGACTGGGGCGAAGCGGTTGTGGCCCAAGGCCTGCCCCACCGCCCTTGCGGCCCCAGGATCACCCAGACGGTGCGCCACCTCACCGTAGGTCAGCGTGCGCCCAGGCGCGATCGTTCGGGCGACCTCGAACACACGCTGGTGAAACGGCGGAACACCCGTCATGTCCAGCACCAGGTCGCCCAGGTCGTCCCGCTCACCGCGCAACATGGCAGCGATGCGCGCGATGGAGTGCGCTACCGGTTCTGGCGGGACCGACTCGGCAACTCGAGGAAAGCGCCGCTGCATCCGGACGCGGGTAGCGGCCGCAGTCGCCTCGGGCAATTGGACTCCGATCAGGCCGGTTTCGGCCCATGCAATCGCACAGAGTCCCAGCGCGGTATCGAAGAGGCAGAAGCCAGACTCGTTCATGGCACCTGGGCGGACTTTCAGGTCAATTCACGTC
>JANYAN010000384.1 GCA_025361305.1 Burkholderiales bacterium | reverse complement strand
AACGCGTTGTTTCTCAGCGCGCCGCTACGGCAACCGTTCCC
Source organism: Burkholderiales bacterium (assembly GCA_025361305.1). Lineage (GTDB taxonomy): Bacteria > Pseudomonadota > Gammaproteobacteria > Burkholderiales > Burkholderiaceae_C > Ramlibacter. Next base: position 17,791 of record JANYAN010000384.1, on the reverse strand, counting down.
GGTGCAGATCCATGCGGTTGCGGGCCATACGGTCATGCGCGCCAGCGGAACCGTGGCCAGCCTGGCAACGCTGGAAGGTGCGGACGCGGTCGTCAGCGTGCAGGGGGCCAATCTGGCCGACCTGTACCGGCTGGTGGGTGTCGTACTGCCTGCCACGCCGCGCTACCTGCTCAACGGCCATCTGACCCTGGAGGGCAAGGTCTGGCACGCGCGCGCGCTCAACGGCAAGCTGGGCAATACCGATCTCGCGGGAGAACTGGCGTTCGATCGGTCTGCGGAGATCCCGCGCCTGAGCGGGACGGTCCGTTCGCAAGCGCTGGACTTCGATGACCTCGCGCCACTGGTCGGCCTGGCCGAACGACCCCGCAGCGCGGCGGCCTTGCCGCAGGTGGCCGGCCCCGCGCCGCCGCCGCCGGCTCGCCCAGGCAAGGTCCTGCCGACCAAGCCACTCGATCTGGATCGCCTCAAGGCCATGGATGCGGACGTCCATTACAGCGCTGCCCGGGTAACCCATGTGCAGCAGGTGCCGCTGGATCGTATCAACGTCCACGTCCTTTTGCTGTCGGGTGTCCTGCACCTCGACCCCATGGACCTGGGCCTTGCGGGCGGCAGCCTGGACGGGGGCGTGCGCATCGATGCCAACAGCAACCCGGCGCTCGCGCAGGTCCGGCTGGAAGTGCGCGGGCTGGAACTCAACCGGCTGTTCCCCGGCGTCAAACTCACGCAGGCCAGTTTCGGGAAGATTCACGGCAACATCGACTTGCAGGGCAGAGGCAATTCGGTCGCGCAGATGCTGGGGGCCGCATCAGGCAGCGTGGCCGCAGTCATGGGACGCGGCGAGATCAGCAACCTGCTGCTTGAATACGTCGGCCTGGACGGTGGCGAGATCATCAAGTTCCTGTTGATCGGCGACCGCAACGTGGCGATCCGCTGCGCGGCCGCCGCTTTCGGTGTAGATCACGGGCTGATGTCCAGCAGGGCGCTGCTGCTGGACACGGACGATACCGTCATCCGTGGCGACGGCCAGGTCAGCCTGGCCGAAGAATCGCTCAATCTGACCCTGCGCCCCTATCCCAAGGACATGAGCATCCTGGCGTTGCGCTCACCACTCAAGGTGGCGGGAAGCTTCAGCGCGCCGCATGTAGGCCCCGACAAGGGTGCCCTGGCTGGTCGCGCGGGACTGGCTCTGGCGCTGGGCGCCATCAATCCGTTACTGGCACTGGCCGCGACGATCGAGACGGGTCCCGGCCAGGATGCCGACTGCGGCGCCACGCTGCGCGACGCTGCTTCTCCGGCAGCCGTGGCTCGCATCGCCGCGGCGACGCCGCGCCCGGCCCGACCGCGAGCCTCAGGACCTCGACAATAGGCTCACGTAATCGTGGATCGTGGTGTCGATCGTCGAGACGCGATATTCGACTGGGCGTTCGCCAAACGTCAGGGCAACCCGGTGTACCTCCAGCACGGGCAGACCGACGGCCACGCCGAGAACGCGCGCGGTGTTTCGGCTGGCGGATGTTGCCCGGGCACGTTCGCGCGCCCGCAGCACGGTGATGCCGTAGTCGGTCTGGAACAGCGCATACACGGTTCCTGGGCGCTCAACGAAACGCCGCTCGGTCAGCCCGCGAAAAGTCAGGGCCGACAGCACCAGTCTGTCGTGCACGACGGGCCTGCCGGCCAGGGACAGTCGGTTGTCGATCTGCAGGACCGGGTCACCCAGGCGGATCTGCAGCGCAGCGGCGTCGCTTTCGTCGGCCTTGCCCCGCCCGAAGGCGACACACTCCACGGTCGGATATTCACGCGCCGACGCAAGTTCAGGTGCGCACGGCGCGCGCGGCTCGACGTGGAAGAACTGGAACAGGAAACGGTCGATGCTGTGCAGGGCCACGAAGGTGCCTCGCCCCTGCTGGCGCACCAGCACGTGCCCGTGCACCAACTCGTCGACGGCCCGGCGCAGCGTACCGATACTCACCCCCAGCGTCCGGGCAATCGCGCCCTCGTTGGGAAGCGTGTCCCCGGGTGCATAGCGGCCGCCTTCAATGACGCGCTGCAGCTCGCGCCGAACCTGCCGGTAGAGCGGGCCCGCGCCGCCTGCAGGCAGGCGTCTGAGATCGGGTTCGGCTGCGGAGTGTTCCACCGGAGCAGTCTAGTACACAGGTTCAAGTCATGTATATGACTTGGTTGACAGGCTCATCCTGCACGCCAAGACTGCGCTCTCGTACGAACCTGGAGACCCGATGATTCACTTTGTATTGCATGACGCGCGCGACACCGTTGCGGTGGTCGTGGTGGAGGGCGTTGCGGCCGGTGCCGAACTGACCGGCTGGATCATGGACGAAGACCGCACTGTGCCGCTGACCGCTCGTCAGGACATCCCGATCGGGCACAAGATCGCGTTGCGGGACATGGCGGTGGGCGACAGCGCCGTCAAGTACGGCATCGACATGGGCCGGGTCGTTGCGCCGATCCAGGCTGGCCAGCACGCGCACGTGCACAACATCAAGACCCGCAGGTGGTAAGCAGCATGGCAATCGTCGATCGTGACACCAGTTTCCTGGGATACCGCCGCGAAAATGGACGCGTGGGCGTTCGAAACCACGTCATCGTGCTGCCGCTGGACGACCTGTCCAATGCCGCGGCCGAAGCTGTGGCTCACAACATCAAGGGCGCGCTGGCGATGCCCCACCCCTATGGCCGCCTGCAATTCGGCGCCGACCTCGAGTTGCATTTCCGCACCCTGATAGGCACGGGCAGCAATCCCAATGTCGCGGCGGTGGTGGTCATCGGCATCGAGGATGGCTGGACCAAGAAGGTAGTGGACGGGATTGCCGTGACCGGCAAGCCGGTTTGCGGCTTCGGCATCGAAGGCCACGGCGACCACGACACCATCATGCGGGCCAGCAAGGCGGCGCGTGAATATGTGCAGTGGGCCAGCGAGAAGCAGCGCGAGCCCAGCGGCCTCGCCGAACTATGGGTCTCCACCAAGTGCGGCGAGTCGGACACCACCTCGGGCTGCGGAGCCAACCCCACCGTGGGCAACGCCTTCGACAAGCTGCATCCATTGGGCAGCTACCTGTGCTTCGGCGAGACCACGGAGCTGACCGGGGGCGAACAGATCGTGGCCGCGCGTTGCGCGAACGATGCGGTTCGCGACAAGTTCATGTTCATGTTCAACCGCTATCAGGACGTGATCAACCGGCACAAGACGAGCGACCTGTCGGAGTCGCAGCCGACCAAGGGGAACATCGCCGGCGGGTTGACCACCATCGAGGAGAAAGCCCTGGGCAACATCCAGAAGATCGGCCGCGTCTGCACCGTCGACGGTGTGATCGACAAGGGCGAGGTGCCCGATCACCCGGGCTTGTGGTTCATGGATTCCTCGAGCGCGGCCGCCGAAATGGTGACGCTGTGCGCTGCCTCGGGCTATGCAGTGCACTTCTTCCCGACTGGCCAGGGCAACGTGATCGGCAACCCGATCCTGCCGGTGATCAAGATCTGCGCCAATCCGCGCACGGTGCGCCTGATGGGCGAGCACATCGATGTCGACACCTCGGGCTTGTTGCAGCGCGAGATCAACCTGGACCAGGCAGGCGACCGGCTTCTTGAGTGCATGCTGCGCACTGCCAGCGGCCGGCTCACCGCGGCCGAAGCGCTAGGCCATCGGGAGTTCGTGCTCACCCGCCTTTACGAATCGGCATGAGCGCCTTGCGAACTCAGACCCCCCGGCCACCGCAAACGGGACAGGCAAGGTCCCGAGGCACCCGCACCTCACTCCACTCCATGGTGCGGCCGTCGAGCATCTGCAGGCGGCCGGCCATTGAGGTGCCCGCACCGCTGAGCAACTTTAGAGCCTCGGCGGCCTGCATTGCGCCGATGATGCCCACCATCGGCGCGAAGACGCCCATGATCGCGCACTGGGTCTCTTCGAACTGCGCATCGGGCGGAAAGACACAGGCGTAACAAGGCGAAGCAGCGTCGCGGGTGTCGTAGACGCCGATCTGGCCGTCGAAGCGGATCGCGGCCCCGGATACCAGCGGTCTGGCGTGGCGCACGCACGCGGCATTGACCGCCTGGCGGGTCACGAAGTTGTCGCAGCAATCCACTACCACGTCGGCGTGGGCCACCAGATCGTCCAGCAGTTCGGCATCGGCCCGGGCGACCAGCGCCCGGACCTGAACCTCGGGGTTGATGGCGCCGATCGCGTCGCGCGCCGATTCGGCCTTGGGTCGCCCCAGCCGGGCCAGGCTGTGGGCAATCTGTCGCTGCAAGTTGGTCAGATCCACCTTGTCATGGTCCACCAGCGTGATCCGGCCGACACCGGCTGTGCCCAGATACAGGGCCACCGGCGAGCCCAGCCCGCCGGCGCCGATGATCAGGGCGTGGGCCGACAGCAGGCGGTCTTGTCCTTCGATGCCTATCTCGTCGAGCAGGATGTGGCGCGAATAGCGCAGCAACTGGTCGTCCGTCATGTGCAGATTGTGATGGCAAAAGAAAAAAGCCAGCGCTCAGGCTGGCTTTCTTGAAGTGAGGTGGATCCCCCCGGATCAGGTCCGGGGCATGCTCCGCAAGTCCGGGATGACACGCCAGGGGCGTGTCAGTTTTCCTTCTTCTCTTCCTTGCGCTCGACCATGGTCTTGCTGATCAGGACAGGCCGGCCCTTGAGCTGGTTCAGTGCCTGGACCAGCTGGAAATCGGTGTCGGTTCCAAACACCGGGGTGACCCTGTCGCTCGGACCCTTGCGCGCTTCCTCTTCGGCCTTCTTCAGGGCATCCTCGCGGGCCTTCTCGCGAGCCGCGTCTTTCAACTCGTTGCCCTGGCCGCTGGCCAGGTGCTTGTCGAGGTCGGCCTCGCGGGTGCGCAGCACGGCGAAGATGTTGCCCTCGGCGGATTCGTCGACCATGACGTCGGGAACGATTCCCTTGGCCTGGATCGAGCGGCCGTTGGGGGTGTAGTAACGGGCGGTCGTCAGCTTCAGGCCCGCACTGTTGTCAGGACCGAGCGGACGCACGGTCTGGACCGATCCCTTGCCGAAGGTCTGGCTTCCCAGGATCGTGCCGCGCTTGTAATCCTGCAGCGCGCCCGCCACGATCTCGCTGGCCGATGCCGAGCCTTCGTTGACCAGCACGACGAGCGGCACCGTCTTGAGGGCAGCGGGCAGCCGGCGCAAGGGGTCGGAACTGGCACGACGCTGGTAGAACTCGGGTGAGGCCTTGTACGTGTACTTGCTGTCGGCCAGCTGGCCATTGGTGGACACCACCGTGACGTTTTCAGGCAGGAAGGCCGCCGATACGGCGACGGCGGCATCGAGCAGGCCGCCCGGATCGTTGCGCAGGTCCAGCACCATGCCCTTGAGGTTGGGCTCGGCCCGGTAGATTTCTTCGATCTTCCTGGCAAATTCTTCGACCGTGCGTTCCTGGAACTGCGTCAGGCGGATCCACGCGTAACCGGGCTCGACGACATTGCCCTTGACCGACTGGGTCTTGATCTCTTCGCGTGTGATCGTCACAGGGAACGTGCGGTTTTCGTCCTTGCGGAAGATCGTGAGCATCACCTTGGTGTTGGGCTCGCCGCGCATGCGCTTGACGGCGTCCGACAGCGAAAGCCCTTTGACAAAGGTGTCATCGATCTTGGTGATGAGGTCGTTGGGCTTGAGGCCGGCGCGGAATGCGGGCGAGCCTTCGATTGGCGAAACCACCTTCACCAGCCCATCTTCCTGGGAAATCTCGATGCCGACCCCGACGAAGCGCCCGGACGTGCCTTCCCGGAATTCGCGGAACGACTTCTTGTCGAAGTACTGCGAATGCGGGTCGAGGCTGGCCACCATGCCGGAAATGGCGTCGGTGATCAGCTTTTTCTCGTCGACCGGTTCGACGTAGTCGCTCTTGATCATGCCGAAAACGGCAGCCAGCTGCTGCAGCTCTTCGAGCGGCAATGGCGCCAGCGTGCCGCGCGCGACGGTTTGAAGGGACACCGTGGTCAGCGCGCCGGCCAATGCGCCCACGGAAATCCAGCCGGCTATCTTGAGTTTGTGGCTCATGGGGAAAAAATCCAGTCCTCTCGGTCAATGCCAATATACACCCGCGAGTGGTGTATGACGCATTCGTCGTGCCAGGGTTCCGGCCCAGGCGTGCCAACTGCGCAATAGTCCGCCTGTTTACCCGATCTTTACCGGCGTGCGGGCCGGCCCGACGGCATTACCCCTTCCCCTGGCGGGCAACAGCCGCCGCAGCTCGGGCAGCCGCCTGCGCGTCCCCCAGGTAATAGTGCCGTACGGGAGCCAGGCCTGCGTCCAGCTCGTACACCAGCGGGATGCCATTGGGAATGTTCAGCCCGACGATATCGCTGTCGGAAACGCCGTCGAGGTACTTGACCAGCGCCCGGATCGAATTGCCATGGGCCACCACCAGGACCCGCTTGCCCGCCCGGATAGCCGGTGCGATCGATTCGTTCCAGTAAGGCAGGACCCGTGCCACCGTGTCCTTCAGGCACTCGGTCAGGGGGACTTCGCCGGGCGCAAGCCGGGCATAGCGCGGGTCGCCCCGCTCGCAGCGTGTGTCGCCAGGGGCTAGCGCCGGCGGCGGGACGTCGTAGCTGCGGCGCCACACCAGCACCTGCTCGTCTCCGTACTGGCGGGCCGTTTCGGCCTTGTTCAGGCCTTGCAATGCGCCGTAATGGCGCTCGTTCAGGCGCCACGAATGCACCACCGGCAGCCAGGTCCGGTCCATTTCGTCCAGGCAATGCCACAAGGTCCGGGTCGCACGCTTGAGCACGCTGGTAAAGCACAGGTCGAACTCATAGCCCTCGGACTTGAGCAACTGCCCCGAGGAGACTGCCTGGGCAACGCCAGTGGGAGTCAGGTCGACATCGGTCCAGCCGGTGAAGCGGTTTTCGAGGTTCCAGGTCGATTCGCCGTGGCGAATCAGCACGAGTTTGTACATGAAATTGGGCCTGTGGAATGAGGGGGAGTCGCCGTCATTTTAAAATCGCTGCGGGGCTTGACCCCTTTACAAGGAAAAACGTGAAATTTCTGATCGACAACTGGATGCTGATTGCGGTGGCGTTGGCCTCCGGGGCCATGCTGATTTGGCCCGTGATGCAAGGCTCCGCAGGGGGGCTGTCGGCAGCCGGTGCGGTGCAGCTGATCAACCGTGAACGCGCCGTGGTGGTCGACGTCTGCGAGCCCGAAGAATTCGCCGCTGGCCATGTCGGCGGGGCCAGGAATGTGCCGGTGGCGCTGCTCGAGACGCGCCTGACGGAGGTTGTGAAGAACAAGACCGTGCCGCTGATCCTGGTGTGCGCCAGCGGGGCCCGCGCCAACCGCGCACTGGCCGTCGCCAGGAAACTGGGCTATGACAAGGCGCAGGTGCTGGCCGGTGGGCTCAAGAGCTGGAAAGAGGCCAACCTGCCGCTTGAAAAAGCCTGAGGCCCGTTGCAACCATGACTCTTGTCAAGATGTATACGACGGCCGTGTGCCCCTATTGCGTGCGCGCCAAGCAGTTTCTCAAGGCCAGGGGCGTCGAGCACATCGAGGAGGTCCGGGTCGACATGCTGCCAGCCGAACGCCTGAAGATGATGCAGATCACCGGCCGGCGCACCGTGCCGCAGATCTTCATCGGGCAGACCCATGTCGGCGGCTGCGAAGACCTGATCGCGCTGGATGGGCGTGGCGGCCTGGCGCCGCTGCTGGGCGGCACCTGAGATAATCCCGGCTGACCCGAAACCCGGCCCGCTTCGGTAACACCGGCGGGCCTTCGTTTGATCCGAAAGAAATGCCATGGCAGAGACCCAAGACCCCGTGTTCCAGATCCAGCGCGTCTACCTGAAGGAAGCCTCGCTGGAGCAACCCAATTCCCCCGCAATCCTGCTTGAGCAGGAGCAGCCTGCCGTTGACATCCAGCTGGCCGTGGAGGCCACCCCGGCCGCTGATGGCATCTTCGAGGTCAGCGTGACGGCCACCGTCACCACCAAGATCAAGGAAAAGACCGTTTTCCTGGTTGAGGCCAGGCAGGCCGGAATCTTCGAGATCCGCAACCTGACCCCCGAGCAGATGGACCCGATCATCGGCATTGCCTGCCCGCAGATCGTCTATCCATACCTGCGCGCCAATGTGTCCGACCTGATTACACGGGCCGGATTCCCGCCCGTTCACCTGGCTGAAATCAACTTCCAGGCAATGTACGAGCAGCAGCAGGCGCAGCGGCGGGAGCAGGCGGCCGAGCCGTCGCGCATCATCACAACGGCCTGAGCTGCTGCGGGCCGACACAGCGCCGGTGCCCAGGCCGATCCGATGAAGATCCTGATCCTCGGCGCCGGGGCCTGGGGCACGGCGCTGGCCGTCAGCGCCAGTTCCCGGCACGAAGTCACGCTGTGGATGAGGGGTGAAGGCCAGGCTCAGCTACTGCGCGCCAGCCGGGAAAATGCCCGTTACCTGCCCGGCGTGGCGCTGCCAGCGTCGATGGCGTTGCGCGGCGGCCCCGACGAGGGCCCGGGCCGGCTGGCGGCTGCCGCCGACCTGGTGATCATCGCCACCGCCATGGCGGGCCTGCGACCCACGCTGCAGGCGCTGACGGCCTGCCGGGCGCCGGTAGCCTGGTTGTGCAAGGGGTTCGAGGCACCGGCCACGGCTACCCACGGGCTGCTGGGCCATGAGGTAAGGGCGGAGGTTGCACCGCACTTGCTCGCCGGCGTGCTCAGCGGACCGAGTTTCGCGCTGGAGGTTGCGCGCGGGCAACCGACCGCGCTGGTCGCTGCCAGCGACCATGCCAGCGTGCGCGACGCGCTGGTGACCGCTTTCCATGGCAATTCAGTTCGGGTCTATTCCAATGATGACGTCGTGGGCGTGGAAGTCGGCGGCGCCGTAAAGAACGTCCTGGCCATCGCCACGGGGCTGTGCGACGGGCTGAACCTCGGGCTCAACGCCCGTGCAGCGCTGATTACCCGCGGCCTGGCTGAGATGACGCGCCTGGGCGTCGCCCTGGGCGCGCGGCCGGAGACGTTCATGGGACTGACCGGCCTGGGCGACCTGGTCCTTACAGCCACCGGAGACCTCAGCCGCAACCGCAAGGTGGGCGTCCTGCTGGCGCACGGCAAGACGTTGGTGCAGGCCGTCGAATCGCTGGGTCATGTGGCCGAGGGGGTCCATTGCGCCCGCACAGTGACGCAAAGGGCACAGGCGCTGGGCGTCGACATGCCGATTTCGCGGGCCGTCGTGGCCCTGCTGGACGGGCGCCTGCAGCCGGCCGAGGCCGTGGCCCACCTGATGGGCCGCGACCCGGTGGCCGAGGCCAGTTAGGCTGCGATCTGGTCCAGGCCCAGGCGAATCGCGTCGGCGCCGGTTGGCCGAACGAGCCGCGCAACTTCTGCTCCGTCGCGCAGAAACACCAAGGTGGGCCAGAGCGTTACGCCATACGAGCGGCCCAGCGGCCGGCCGCTGCCATCCTCGATCTTCAGGTGGCGCAGACCCGCGTAGCTGGACAGGGCCGCCGCGATCAGCGGCTGTGCTGCGCGGCAGTGCCCGCACCAGTCAGTGCCAAACTCCAGCAAGGTGGGACCCACAAGTGCATCGACTTGCTCGCGTGACGGTGACGCTTGCGGACGCGAGTAGTTCATGGTTCCATGATTGTCCACCTGACCGCGAAGCGATGTCCCATCGGTGTCGTGGAACTCGTCGCATCAGACGCGCGGCTGCGGCATGGATGCGCTCAAGGCTACCGGCTGGGCCGGATGTCGCTATGCTCTTGCCCATGGCAGCGACATTTGATTTTTCTGGCGGCAGCGTGACCGCCCTGGCCTGCGCCGACGCCGCGCGGGCGTTGGCCGAAGACGTCGGTGAGGGCGATCTGACAGCAACGTTGGTCGACCCGAGGCGACAGGCCCGGGCGCGGGTGCTGGTGCGCGAAGAGTCAGTGCTTTGTGGCCAGGCATGGTTCGATGCCGTCATGCGGCTGACCGACCCGGACGTGCAGATTCACTGGCTGGTACCGGAAGGGGCCCGCACCGTGGCCGACCAGGTCGTGGTGGAACTGGAAGGGTCGGCGCGCGGCCTGCTGACCGCCGAGCGCACCGCACTCAATTTTCTGCAGTTGCTCAGCGCGGTAGCTACCCGGACAGCTGTCTACGTGCAGGCTGTGCACGGTACCCGGGCCCGCATCGTCGACACGCGCAAGACGCTGCCCGGGCTGCGCCTGGCGCAGAAATACGCGGTGCGTGTGGGGGGCGGCACCAACCATCGGATCGGCCTGTACGACGCCGTGCTGATCAAGGAAAACCACATCGCAGCGGCGGGCGGCGTCGCTGCCGTGCTCAAGGCCGCGGCAGGGGTTGCGCAACAGGCCGCGTTCGTCGAGATCGAGGTCGAGACGCTGGCCCAACTGAGCGAGGCGCTCGATGCCGGGGCGAAGATGGTGCTGCTGGACAACATGGATTTGCCGACCCTGCGGGAGGCCGTGCGCATCAACGATGGGCGCGCCGTCCTCGAGATCTCGGGCGGCGTCACGCTCGACGGCGTGCGGGGCCTTGCGCAAACCGGTGTCGACCGCATCTCCATAGGGGCGCTGACCAAGGATGTGAAGGCAACCGATTTTTCCATGCGCCTGAAAGAACTGTGATGAGCGCGGTGATCCCCATTTTCGATGTCGAGTACGAGCAGCCCGTGGGCAATGCCTGCGACACGCGCCATGCGTGGGCGCGGGCGCCGGTCGAGCCCGGCCCTGCCGAAAGGGCCGCACTCAAGGACCGTATCCGGCGCCTCCTGAAGGAGCGCGACGCGGTCATGGTGTCGCACTACTACGTTCATCCCGACCTGCAGGACCTGGCCGAGGAGACCGGGGGAATCGTCAGCGATTCGCTCGAGATGGCGCGCTTCGGGCGGGGCCACCCGGCCCGTACCCTGGTGGTGTCCGGTGTGCGCTTCATGGGTGAGACGTCCAAGATCCTTTCGCCCGAAAAGCGTGTGCTGATGCCCGACCTGGACGCCACCTGCTCGCTCGACCTGGGCTGCCCGATCGACGAGTTCTCGGCGTTTTGCGACCAGCACCCGGACCGCACGGTGGTGGTCTATGCCAATACCAGTGCGGCGGTGAAGGCGCGTTCCGACTGGCTGGTCACTTCAAGCTGCGCACTGGACATTGCGCGGGCCCTGAAGGATGCAGGCCACAAGATCCTGTGGGCGCCCGACCGGCATCTGGGCGCCTACATCCAGCGTGAAACGGGCGCCGACATGGTGATGTGGAACGGTTCGTGCATCGTGCACGACGAATTCAAGGCGTTTGAGCTGGAGACGCTGAAGCGCGAGCACCCGCAAGCCAAAGTGCTGGTCCACCCCGAAGCGCCGGCCGACGTGGTGGCGCTGGCCGATGCCGTGGGATCGACCTCGGGCATCCTGAAAGCGGCGCGCGAGTTGGATGCGCGCGAGTTCATCGTCGCCACCGACAACGGCATGATGCACAAGCTGCGCACGCTCAACCCGGACAAGGTGTTTTTCGAAGCGCCCACGGCTGGCAACAGCGCCACCTGCAAAAGCTGCGCACACTGCCCCTGGATGGCCATGAACGGCCTGGCCGGCGTGGCCCACGTGCTGGAGACCGGCAGCAACGAAATCCATGTCGATCCCACCCTGGGGCAGCGAGCCCGCCTGCCGATCGACCGCATGCTGGCCTTTACCGCGGCGCTCAAGGCCGGGCACGCGGCTGGGTCACTGGTTCCCAATATAGGGGCGGCCTAAATTCGGACATCCGAAAGCGGACATCCGGACGCAGAGGACGCAAAGGTTTCGCAGAAGTCGCAAAAGAATTCAATTCAAGAATTAATTCTTGGCTGTCCTTTTGCGTTCTTTGCGCTGTTTTTCGTCCTCTGCGTCCGGCTGTCCGAATCTCAAGGCACAAGAACCGTGGGCGTGGCCACGTCGGCAAGTTGCGGGTAATCGCGGCTGAAGTGCAGGCCGCGGCTTTCGTGGCGCGCCTGGGCTGAGCGGACGATCAATTCGGCCACGGTGACCAGGTTACGCAATTCCAGAAGGTCGCGCGTCACGTGGAAGTTGGCGTAGAACTCCTGGATCTCTTCCTGCAGCAGGCGAATGCGGTGCGAGGCGCGCTCCAGCCGCTTGTTGGTGCGCACGATGCCCACGTAATCCCACATGAAGCGGCGCAGCTCGTCCCAGTTGTGCGAGATCACCACGGCTTCGTCCGCGTCGGTGACCCGGCTCTCATCCCACGGCGGCACTGCGGGCGGCAGGGGCAGGGGAGTTGCCTGGATGTCCAGTGCCGCGGCGCGGGCGAACACCATGCACTCGACCAGCGAGTTGCTGGCCAGGCGATTGGCGCCATGCAGGCCGGTGTAGGCCGTTTCGCCGATCGCGTGCAGACCTGGCAGGTCGGTGCGGCCCGACAGGTCGGTATGGACGCCACCACAGGTGTAGTGGGCCGCGGGCACGACCGGGATCGACTGCTTCGTGATGTCGATACCCAGCTCGAGGCAGCGCGCGTAGATATTGGGAAAGTGCTCGCGGATGAACTCGGCCGGCTGGTGTGAAATGTCCAGGTAGACGCAGTCCAGGCCATGCTTCTTCATCTCGAAGTCGATGGCGCGGGCCACCACGTCGCGCGGCGCCAGTTCGGCTCGCTTGTCGTGCTGGGGCATGAAGCGGGTTCCGTCGGGCAGCAGCAGGCGGCCGCCTTCGCCGCGCACGGCCTCGGTGATCAGGAACGACTTGACGTTGGGGTGGTACAGGCAGGTCGGGTGGAACTGAATGAACTCCATGTTCGTCACTCGGCAGCCGGCGCGCCATGCAGCCGCGATGCCGTCGCCGGTGGCCGTGTCGGGATTGGTGGTGTACAGGTAGACCTTGCCAGCCCCCCCCGTGGCCAGGATGGTGTGGGGTGCGCGAAAGGTCAGCACCTCGTCGGTATGCTCGTCCAGCGCATAAAGCCCCATGCAGCGGTCGTGATCCAGGCCGAGCTTGGCCCCTGTGATCACGTCGACCAGGGTGTGGTGCTCAAGCAGCGTGATATTGGGTGTTGCCCGCACATGCTCGATCAGCGTTCGCTGCACGGCGGCGCCAGTAGCGTCGGTGACGTGGACGATGCGCCGCGCGCTGTGTCCGCCTTCACGCGTCAGGTGCAGGTGGCCGTCTTCCTGCGAAAACGGCACGCCCAGTTCGCGCAGCCAGTCGATGCTCTCGGGCGCGTGCTCCACCACAAAGCGCGTCGCGGCGGGCTCGGACAGGCCGGCACCCGCTACCAGCGTGTCATCGACATGCGAGGCGAAACTGTCGTCCTCCCCCATCACTGCGGCAATGCCGCCCTGGGCCCAGCCGCTGGAGCCATCGCTCATGGTGCGCTTGGTGAGAATGGCGACCCGGTGGGTTGGCGCAAGATGCAGCGCGGCCGACAGGCCAGCCAGGCCGCTGCCGACGATCAGGACGTCGAAGTCGTGGGCGAGCGGGTTAGCAGCGTTCATAGAAGGACCCGTCGCCGCCGGGCCGCCCCAAGGCGACTGCACCCCCTCGGGGGGCGGCGCAGCACACGCAGTGGGCAAGCGTGGGGGCCATATTCGTTCAGGCCGGCTGGAAGGCCAGCCGCACGTAGATGGGTGCGAAGAACTCGGCCTGCGTCACGTCGATGAGCGCCTCCTTGGCCAGCTCCAGCATGGCGATGAAGGTAACGATCAGAACCGGCATGCCGCGCGAGGGGTCGAACAGGTTTTCGAACTCGATGAATTTGCGGCCCTGGAGCTTGCGCAGCACGATGCTCATGTGCTCGCGCACCGACAGCTCCTCGCGGGTGATCTTGTGGTGCTGCACCAGGTTGGCCCGCTTGAGGATGTCGCGCCAGGCTTCCTGCAGATCGACCACGCGAACGTCGGGAAAGCGTTGCTGCAGCGACTGCTCAATGTAGACTTGCGCGCGCAGCACATCACGGCCTACCTGGGGCACCTCGTTCAGGCGGGCGGCTGCCAGCTTCATCTGCTCGTATTCGAGCAGGCGGCGAACCAGTTCGGCGCGCGGGTCCTCGGGTTCTTGTCCTTCGACAGCTCTCTTGGGGGGAAGCAGCATGCGCGACTTGATTTCGATCAGCATCGCGGCCATCAGCAGGTATTCGGCGGCCAACTCGAGGTTGCGCCCCCGGATCTCCTCGACATAGGCCAGGTACTGGCGGGTCACGCCGGCCATGGGAATGTCAAGGATGTTGAAGTTCTGCTTGCGGATCAGGTACAGCAGCAGATCCAACGGCCCCTCGAATGCCTCAAGGAAGACTTCCAGCGCGTCCGGCGGGATATAGAGGTCCGTGGGCATCGTGAACAGCGGCTCGCCATAGAGCCGCGCCAGCGCGACCTGATCCACCACGACGGGCATGCCGGCCAGCCCCGCCTGCGCCGGCTCCGGCAGCGTCGTCTCGGCTGCGCCGGTCACTTGGCCCCGGTCTGATAGACGTAGGGCTGCTGTGCCACTCTGGCGGCGCGCCACTCGCTCTGCGCCGTGCGGTCGACGTGCTTGTCCCACAGCAGGGCGCGGCCCGCGCGCTGGCGCGTCTCCAGGTCGGGCCGGTCGGCTTTCAGCTTGTCAATGAACTGCGTGACATCCGAGTTGTAGTCGGGCCGGCGAAAAATGCGAAGAAGAATGGACATGAAGGATGCCTTTCAGGGCCGATTTTACCGGGCGGGCAGGGTTCCACACGATTTGCGTCAAATCAACCGCCTTTGGCGTCCATTACACTGATCCGGTGATTGACTGGACCCATCTGGACTGGGCGTTGGCCGCGGCGTGCGCCTGGTTGCTGGTCGGCCTGCTGGGTGTGTTCGCCCTGCGCCGGATGGCCTTCATCGCCAGGGTGCTGTTTCCGGCCGGTGGCGCGATCGCGGTCGGGCTGTTCGCAGTGGCCCTGAGCGCCGTATTCGGCACGCCCGAGGTGACCACCCTGCCGCTGGGGCTTCCCAGCCTGCCTTTTCACCTTCGCCTGGACAGCCTCTCGGCCTTCTTTCTGATGGTGATTGCCGGCGCTTCGGCTGGCGTATCGGCCTTCGCCGCAGGTTATTTCCGCAAGGGGGAAGGCACGCCACCAGGCCTGCTATGTCTTGAATACCATGTGTTCCTGGCCAGCATGGCACTGGTGGTGCTGGCCGACGACGCGTACTGCTTCATGGTCATGTGGGAGACCATGGCCCTGTCGTCGTTCTTCCTGGTCATCGCCAACCACCGCATCCCGGAAATCCGGCGTGCCGGCTACCTGTATCTCCTGATAGCGCATGTCGGCGCCATCGGGATCCTGCTGTGCTTTGGCGTGCTGCAGGCCAACACCGGCGACTACACCTTCGCCAATATGCGGGCCCAGCAGCTCGGCCCGTTCTGGGCCTCGGTGGCCTTCCTGCTGGCGCTGCTGGGCTTTGGCGCCAAGGCTGGCATTGTGCCGCTGCACGTCTGGTTGCCCGAGGCGCATCCGGCTGCGCCGTCGCCAGTTTCGGCGCTGATGAGCGGCGTCATGCTAAAGACCGCCATCTACGGCGTGCTGCGCGTCTCGTTCGATCTTCTGCATGTCCAGCTCTGGTGGTGGGGCCTGGTGCTGCTGGCGCTGGGGCTGGCCAGTGCGCTGATCGGGGTGGTGTTCTCCGCCGCGCAGGTGGATATGAAGCGCCTGCTGGCCTATTCGTCCATCGAGAACATCGGCCTGCTGTTCGCCGCCATGGGGCTGGCCGTACTGTTCTCGGCCTACGGCATGAAACCGATGGCGGCGCTGGCGCTGACTGCTGCCCTCTACCATGTCGCAAGCCACGCGCTCTTCAAGAGCCTGCTTTTCGTCGGGACCGGGGCCGTGCTGCACGCGACGGGCCAGCGCAGCCTGGGCAAGCTGGGCGGACTGATCCACAACATGCCCTGGGTGACTTGGCTGACGCTGGTGGGCGTGCTGGCCTGCGCCGGCCTGCCGCCGCTGGGTGGCTTTGTTTCGGAGTGGCTGCTGCTGCAGAGCTTTTTGTTCACCCCCGGCCTGCCCAGCTCGTTTCTCAACATGCTGATCCCGGTGGTGGCTGCGCTGATCGCTCTGGTGGCGGCGCTGTCGGGCTACGTCATGGTCAAGTTTTTCGGCGTGGTCTTCCTGGGCCGCCCGCGTGATGAGGCGCTGTCCCGGGCCCGTGACGCCGGCGCCTGGGAGCGCCTGGGCATGCTCTGGCTGGTAGCCGGCTGCCTGCTCCTCGGGCTGCTGCCAATCCAGTTCATTGCGCTGATCGATCCGGTGACGCAGCAGCTCGTTGGCGCCGGCCTTGGCGGCACCGTTGCGGCCGGCGGCTGGCTGCTGATTCCGGTGGCGGTCGAACGTGCGAGCTACGGACCGGTGATCGTCCTGCTGGGTGTCACGGCCGGGTCGGCGCTGGCTTACCTGCTGGTGCGCCGGTTCTATCACGGGCGCTCGCGCCGTGCGCCCGCGTGGGATTGCGGCTATCCGTGGCAGACCGCGCGCATGCAGGACACGGCGGAGGGCTTCGGTCAGCCGATCCGGCAGATTTTCGAACCCTTCTTCCGCATGGAGCGGGAGCTGCCCAGCCCGTTCGACGCCCAGCCGCATTACCGCGTGACGATCGGTGATCACTTCTGGCACTGGATCTACCTTCCAATCGCGTCCGCCGTCGAGCGGCTGTCCAGGCTGATCGGCCTGCTGCAGCAGGGGCGCATCTCGGTCTACCTGCTCTACAGCTTCCTCACCCTGATCACTGTGCTGCTGGTGGTGATGAGATGAGCGCACTGGGCGTACTTTCCCAGGTGCTGGCCATCGTGGCAGCCCTGCTGCTGGGGCCGCTGATGACCGGCTGGGTCAATCAATGCCGGGCCTGGCTGCAGAACAAGTCGGCGCCACCGCTTCTGCAGCCCTATCGGATGTTGCACAAGCTGTTCCACAAGGACTCTGTGCTCGCGCAGAACGCCTCGCAGTTGTTCCGGGCGGCGCCCTACATCGTCTTTGGCTGCATGGTGCTGGCCAGTGCCATTGTCCCGACGCTGTCGACCGATCTGCCACTTTCACCCGCCGCGGACGCAATTGCGCTGGTCGGCCTGTTTGCCCTGGCCCGCGTCTTCATCAGCCTGGCAGCGATGGATGTGGGCACCGCCTTCGGTACGCTGGGCGCGCGCCGCGAGATGTTCATCGGCTTCCTGGCCGAGCCCGCACTTCTGATGGTGTTCTTCTGCGCCTCGCTGATCTCCAAATCGACGTCGCTCACCACCATCGTCGAAACGCTGGCACACCGCGAGCTGGCGATCTACCCCAGCCTGGCCTTTGCCGGCGTCGCGTTCACCATGATCTCGCTGGCCGAAAACGCCCGCATCCCGGTGGACAACCCCGCCACCCACCTGGAACTGACGATGATCCACGAGGCGCTGATCCTGGAATACTCTGGGCGGCACCTGGCATTGATGGAGTGGGCCGCCAGCCTCAAGCTGTTCGCCTATTCCTGCATCGGCCTGGCCCTGTTCTTCCCGTGGGGTGTCGCCGAGGCCAACGCCCCTCTGGCGCTGGTGCTGGCAATACCGGCACTGGTGCTCAAGCTGGCGATCGGCGGGGCGGTGCTGGCTCTGCTGGAGACCGTCAGCGCCAAGATGCGCATCTTCCGCGTGCCCGAGTTTCTGGCTACCGCCTTCATGCTGGCGGTGATCGGCCTGCTGGTCAGCATCCTGTTGGGCGTCTGAGATGGTCAAGTTCATTCCGCAGCTGATCAACCTGCTCGCCGCAGTGATCCTGATGCTGTCGTTCGCGATGATTTCGCAGCGCCGCATCGCCTCGCTGATCAACCTCTTCATGCTCCAGGGCGCGGC
>JANYAN010000307.1 GCA_025361305.1 Burkholderiales bacterium | reverse complement strand
CCCGCGACGCGTAAGCCTTCGGGCGGACCCCAGCCGCCCGTGGTCAGCCCGCCTTGCGGCACGAAGTTGAAGGCCACGTCGCCGGGGCGAAGGCCAGCCAGGAACCAGGGCAGGTAGTGCAGGTGGCCTTGCAGCGCGATGTCGTGGTGCGTGCGGCCATAGACCTCCTGGCCCTGGCCAGACGTGCCACCCGTCATGTTCACCATGACCACGCTTTCGCGCGGCACCGCAAGTCTTGTGCCGAAGGGCGGCGCGGCTTGTTGGTCGCGCAGGAACTCGGCTTTGTTCGAGGTCGGTATACGGGCGAAGTCCGCCAGGCTTTTCACGTCTTCGGGTCGCAGACCGGCCTGGTCCATCTTGGCGCGGTAAAAGGCGCTGGCTCGGTACACCCGCGCGAGTTGCGGTCGGAGTCGATCGAGCTGCAGGGCGTCGCGCCGCGCTGGCGAAAGCGTATCGAAATACGCCAGTGTCTGCGAACCGTGGTGGGCGGTGGCGGGCACGACTCGCTCCGGCCTCAGGCGTTGGTGCTCAGGGGGCGAAACTGGGGCAGGTTGAGCGTGTCGGACACCCGCTTGAAGCTGAGCTCTACCTCCATGCCGCCATAAACATCTTCCGGCGCACAACCCACTATGTTGGTCGGCATTCGCACGCCGTCCAGATCTACCAGCGCCACCACATATGGAACGTCTTCGCCGTAGACCTCGGCAGGAATCGGATGGCGCACAACGATCCAGCTGTACACGCTCGCACGTCCGCTGCTCTCGACCCATTCGGCGCCCGCGGCCTTGCAATGCGGGCATACCGGCCCGGGTGGGAAGCGGCCTTTGCCACAGGAGTTGCAGAGCTGCAGGCGCAGCGTCCCTTCTAGGCAGCCTTGCCAGTAGGGCGCGGTGAGATGGTCGGCCGCGGGGACGGGTTTAGGTAGCGACATCATCAATTCCTCAGGAGCATGGCACTGCCGCAGGTCATGGCGCCCGCCGTGGTGAGCGCGAGATGGGCGTCCGGCACCTGGCGCACACCTGACTCACCGCGCAACTGCTGCACAGCCTCTATCACGTGGTTGAAACCGTGCACATAAGCCTCGGACAACAGACCGCCGTGCGTGTTGGTGGGCAGCTCACCTTTCATGCCGATGGCACCGCTGGCCGCATAAGCACCGCCTTCACCCGGCTTGCAGAAGCCCAACCCTTCAAGGGCCATGACGATGGTGTAGGTGAAGCAGTCGTAGATCTCGGCTACGTCCACCTCGCGTGGTCTTAGGCCGGCGCTGCGCCACAGGTCGTCGGCGATGTAGCTGGTGAAGTTCTCGGCCAGGTCCGGCCAGCGGATCGCGTCGAACAGATCTTCGCCCAGCTGCGGGCCGCCCCCGTAGGCGCCGCCCGTGATGTAAACCGGGGCCTTGCGCATGTCTTTAGCGCGTTCGGCGGAAGTGACGAGGGCAGCGCAGGCGCCATCGGATTCGAGACAGATGTCGTAGAGGCCGAACGGGTCGACGATGCGGCGCGCGCCCATGTATTCGTCCATGGTGAGCGGCGTGCGTGACAGCGCGCGCTCGTTGTGCAACGCGTGCTCGCGCATGGTTATCGCGATGCTGCCGAGTTGCTCCTTGGTGGTCCCGTACTTGAGCATGTGCCGGCGGCACCACATGGCCATGGCCTGAGGATAGGTGATCCAGCCGTAGGGGGCAGTGAACTGCGTGACACCGTACGCAGCCAATTCGCGGCTACCGCCCAGGCGGAAGCCTGAGCGGCCGTTCATGGCGCGAAAACACAAGACGTTCTTGGCCAAGCCGGCTTCGATGGCCGCCGTCGCCGTCAGCGTTATCAGGTTGGCCGCGTTGCCCCCCGACGAGAACTCGACGACGTACTGCGGGTTCTTCAATCCCAGGGCTGTGGCCACGGCCATCGAAGGCACAGAGTCATTGAAGTGGTAGCTGATGATGCCGTCGACCTCGTCCAAATCCAGGCCCGCGTCCTCGCAGGCCTTCTGGCACGCCTCGGTCGCTAGCTCCAGCACCGTGACGCCTGACTTCTTTGTGAATTTCGTGAAGCCCACGCCTGCGATGGCGCACTTGTCTTTCAGATTCCACATCGCGCGTTTCCCCATTGTTTCAAGTTCCGTTGAAGCGCGGCTTGCGCTTCTCGGCAAAGGCGATCAGGCCTTCGGTCGCGTCCGAAGAAGTCGTCGCATAGGACCAGACGAACTCAAGCTCCTGTTTCAAGCCAGTCTGCAGATCGGTGGTGGCGGCGATGCGTTCGAGCTGCTTCATGCCTGCAAGCCCGAGCGGGCTCGAATCGACCAATCTCCGCAGCAAGGCATCGGTCTGTGTGTCAAGCGCTGCATCGTCCACCACACGCGACACCAGCCCGATGCGTTCAGCTTCATCGGCACTCAGCACTTCGCCTGTGAGCATGAGGTAACGCGCGCGCATCGGGCCCACTGCACGCGGAAGGCGTTGCGACCCGCCAGCGCCGGGCATCTGGCCATAGCCCGCGTGTGCATCGCCGATGCGCGCAGATTGCGCGGCCAGCACGATGTCGCAGGCCAACAGCACTTCGAGGCCGCCCGCGACGCAAAAACCCTCGATGAGCGCGAGGTAGATCTTGTGCGAGTTCTCGATGCGTTCGAGCAGGTCGTGGAAGTCCACTAGAAAGCGGCGAAAACCGGCCTCATCGGCGTACAGGCCCACGTAGCCCTTGAGGTCTCCGCCGGCGGAAAAGTGCCCGCCCGCGCCACGCAGGACGACGAAACGGATGGCGGGGTCGGCCTCGAACTCGCGCACCAGATCGCCCAGGCACCGGATGGTGGCCCAGTCGAGCGGATTACGCTGCAGCGGGCGGTTCAGCGTGATGCGCGCCACCGGGCCGGTGACTTCACATCGGACCAGCGATTCGGACTCTTGGGGAACAGCCGACATGTGTGGCGGGCCTTGGTTCAGTGCGCGGCCGGCTGGCGCTGCGGCGCCACTCCGCCACGACCGCCGGAACTGGGGTGCTGGTAAGGGTCCATCTCGGCGGCGACGGGGCGTCGGCCGACCGGCAAGTCGATCCACAGGCGCAGCAGATCGCGCTTGCGCTCGGGCTCGTCGTAGTCCTCGTACTCGGTACGCGAGTGCATGGCGGTGCGGTTGTTGATGAAGAAGATGTCGCCCGGCTGCAACAGGTATTCGAGTGCGAAGCGGCGGTCGGCCGTAAGCGAATCGAAGTAGTCCATGGCCTCATTGAGATCGGCTGGCAAGGGCTGGCCGCTTGTCTCGGCGGCCTTGACCATCATGTGGCGCACATACATGCAGCTCACGTTGCCATCGGTGTTGGAGAAGATCGGCACGTTGTAGTCAGTCATCTCGCCCTGGTCGGGCAAATGCTGGCCCAGCCGATGGTACGGATAACCGCGGTACAAGGGCGCTAGAAGCTCGGGCCGCGTGGCCAGGATCTCGTTGTGCACGGCCAGCGCGCTCAGCGAGGTGCTCAGGCCGCCGGACTTGGCGCCTTGCACGCACATCAGACCCAGCACGTCCGGCGTGTCGGTATGCGGGATGAGCTCACGCGTGGAACGGTAGCTGCGGTTGTTGGGGTTCTCGGCGGTGTAGCGAACGTGCGCCAGGCGCTCGCCGAAAGAGCTCTGCGAGATCGGGTTGCCCAGCAGCAGGCCAAGGATCCAGAAAATGACCGTGAAATCCTCGCGTGCATAACGTGCGCGCGTGCAGCCTGACAAGACGACCACGCCGTAACCCTGCTGCACCTCGCGCATCATGTCCGCCATGAACGCGTCCAGCGGG
>JANYAN010000376.1 GCA_025361305.1 Burkholderiales bacterium | reverse complement strand
GCGCGAAGCGGAGCCTCCGTAGCCCACAGCCAAGTCCTGCAGCTGGCATTCACCACCCTGGTCGCAGATCGGGCAGTCCAGCGGATGGTTGATCAGCAGGAACTCCATGACCGACTGCTGCGCCTTGATGGCCTTGTCACTCTTGGTGCGCACGATCATGCCCTGCGTGACCGGCGTTGCGCACGCCGGCATCGGCTTGGGCGCCTTCTCGACATCGACCAGGCACATGCGGCAGTTGGCTGCGATGGAGAGCTTCTTGTGATAGCAGAAATGCGGAATGTAGGTGCCCGCCTTGTCGGCCGCATGCATGATCATGCTGCCCTCGGTGATCTCCACCTTCTGCCCGTCGAGTTCGATTTCAACCATGGTATTTGTTCGCCGCTTCAGGCCTGCACGGGTGTTGCCGGGGCCGCCTTGCGGGCCTTGTCGATCATTGCCTCGAATTCGGGGCGGAAATGCTTGATCATGGCGCGCACCGGCATCGCTGCCGCGTCGCCCAGGGCGCAGATCGTGCGGCCCTGGATGTTGTCGGCCACTGAATTGAGCAGATCCATGTCACTGGGCTTGCCGTGCCCGCTGTGGATGCGATCGACCACCCGCCAGAGCCAGCCGGTGCCCTCGCGGCAGGGGGTGCATTGTCCGCACGACTCGTGCATGTAGAAATACGACAGGCGCTTGAGCGATTCGACCATGCACCGCGTATCGTCCATCACGATCACGGCGCCCGAGCCCAGCATGGAGCCGGCCTTGGCGATGGAGTCGTAATCCATCGTGCAGCCCATCATGATGTCGGCGGGCAACACCGGCGCCGATGATCCGCCGGGAATGACGGCCTTGAGCGTGCGGCCCTTGCGCACGCCGCCGGCCAGCTCCAGCAGCTTGGCGAACGGTGTGCCAAGAGGCACCTCGTAATTGCCCGGCAACTCAACATCCCCCGAAACCGAGTAGATCTTGGTGCCGCCGTTATTGGGCTTGCCCACCGCCAGGAACGCCGGGCCGCCGTTGCGGATGATCCAGGGAACCGCGGCAAACGTTTCAGTGTTGTTGATCGTGGTGGGCTTGCCGTAAAGCCCATAGCTGGCGGGGAACGGTGGCTTGAAACGCGGCTGGCCCTTCTTGCCCTCCAGCGATTCAAGCAGGCCGGTTTCCTCGCCGCAGATGTACGCGCCGAATCCATGGGCGGCATGCAGCTGGAAGTTGAAGCCCGAGCCAAGGATGCCATCGCCCAGATAGCCTGCGGCTCTGGCTTCCTCCAGCGCTTCTTCGAAACGCTCGTACGTCTGGAAGATTTCGCCGTGGATGTAGTTGTAGCCCACGGTGGTGCCCATCGCGTAGGCGGCGATGATCATGCCCTCGATGACCTGATGCGGGTTGAACTGCAGCAGGTCGCGGTCCTTGCAGGTTCCGGGCTCGCCTTCGTCGGAATTGCACACGAGGTACTTCTGGCCGGGGAACTGGCGCGGCATGAAGCTCCACTTCAGGCCGGTGGGAAATCCCGCCCCGCCGCGCCCGCGCAGGGCCGATTCCTTGACCGTGGCGATAACCTGATCGGGCGTCATTGCGGCGCCTTCGCTGCCACCCGCGGCGCCCAGGATGCGACGCAGCGCCTGGTAGCCCTGGCGCGCTTCGTAGTCCTTCAGGCGCCAGTTGGTGCCATTCAGGCCGGCATAGATCTGCGGATTGATGTGGCGGCCATGGAAGCAGGTCTGCACGCCAGTGGCCTGGAACTGGGACAGCACTTGGTTGGCGTTCATTTCAGGCCTGCGCCTTCTTCAGGCCGTCGATCAGCTGGTCCAGCTTGTCATTGCTCATGAAACTGCACATCGTGCGGTCGTTCACCAGCATCACCGGCGAATCGGCGCAGGCGCCCAGGCATTCGCTTTGCTGCAGCGTGAACATGCCATCGGCGGTGGTCTGGCCCATCTTGATGCCCAGCCGCAGCTCCAGGTGCTGCAGCGCCGTCTGGCCGTCGCGCAGCTGGCACGGCAGGTTGGTGCAGACGTTGAGCTTGTATTGGCCCACCGGCTGCTGGTTGTACATGTTGTAGAAGGTGGTGACCTCGCGCACGGCGATGGGCGCCATGCCCAGATAGTCGGCCACTTGCTGCTCGCTCTCTGCGCTCACATAGCCGTTTTCGAGCTGCACGATCGCCAGGCAGGCCATCACGGCCGACTGCTTCTGGTCGGCGGGATACTTGGCGACTTCCCTGTCGAAGCGCTGCCGCATTGATTCTGAAATTTGATCAGCCATTCGAGTCTTCCTTGGACGCTGCGGAGCCAGCGGTCCGTACGTGGGCCACCGCGGATCCGGCTTTGCCGGGCCGCTGGTGGCGCCCCCTTGAGGGGGAGGCGCCGCAGGCGCTTCGGGGGGGAGCCATCCTCATCGGTCAATTTCTCCGAACACGATGTCCATGGTTCCGATCACGGCGACAGCGTCGGCGATCATGTGGCCGCGCGACAGCTCATTCATTGCCGAGAGATGAACAAAGCCGGGCGGGCGAATCTTCATGCGGTAGGGCTTGTTGGCGCCGTCGCTGACAAAGTAGATGCCGAATTCGCCCTTCGGATGCTCCACCGCGGCATATGCCTCGCCTTCGGGCACGCG
>JANYAN010000335.1 GCA_025361305.1 Burkholderiales bacterium | reverse complement strand
CGGGCATCGCCGTCACGCGCCTTCTGGTCGTCGGAATCCACCCGCGAACCTGGCGAATTGGGCGACGCCGCGGCAACCCGCACAGGCGGGTTGGCCCGCGTACCCTCGACCACCGTGATGTTGCCGCCCTCCATGAGCTTGCAGCCCTTGGCCTTCGCTTCGACGGCGTCGTTGATGTAGGAATTGCCCGAGCAGCGGTAAATGCGGTTCTGCGCATGGCCATTCGTGGCCAGCACGGCGGCAACCAGCGGGATGAGAAAGGCGAACTTCATTGCAATCTCCTCGCATCGAAAAATGCAGGGACGGCCTTCCAGTATCGCGCTTTTCCTTCACAAAGCCAAATAAGCCTTTGATTCCAAAAAGAAAAGGACCGCAAATGCCGTCCTTTTCTAGCCACAGACTGTAGGAATTTACAGTCCGCTCAGGCGTTGCGCTTAGAGCGAGTAGTACATATCGAACTCGATCGGGTGCGTCGTCATGCGGAAGCGCGTGACCTCCTGCATCTTCAGCTCAATATAGGCGTCAATCATGCTGTCGGTAAACACGCCGCCCTTGGTCAGGAAGCCGCGGCCCTTGTCCAGGTAGTCCAGCGCCTGGTCCAGGCTGTGGCACACCGTAGGCACCTTGGCGTCCTCTTCCGGCGGCAGGTGGTACAGATCCTTGGTGGCGGCTTCGCCGGGATGGATCTTGTTCTCTATGCCGTCAAGACCGGCCATCAGCATTGCCGAGAAGGCCAGGTAGGGGTTGCAGCTTGGATCCGGGAAGCGAACTTCAATGCGGCGGCCCTTCGGATTCGGCACATACGGAATGCGCACGGAAGCCGAGCGGTTACGGGCCGAATAGGCCAGTTTGACCGGAGCCTCGAAACCAGGCACCAGGCGCTTGTAGCTGTTGGTGCCGGGGTTGGTGATGGCGTTGAGCGCGCGGGCGTGCTTGATGATGCCGCCGATGTAATAGAGCGCGAACTCCGACAGGCCAGCGTAGCCTTCGCCGGCGAACAGGTTCTTGCCGTCCTTCCAGACCGACTGGTGCACGTGCATGCCCGAGCCGTTGTCGCCCACCAGGGGCTTGGGCATGAAAGTCGCGGTCTTGCCGTAGGCATTGGCGACGTTCATCACCACATACTTCAGCCACATCGTCCAGTCGGCACGCTCGACCAGTGTCGAAAAACGCGTGCCGATCTCGTTCTGGCCGGCGCCGCCCACTTCATGGTGGAACACCTCGACCGGAATGCCCAATGATTCGAGGATCAACGACATTTCCGCCCGCATGTCCTGCATGCTGTCGACCGGTGGCACCGGGAAGTAGCCGCCCTTGGTGGTCGGGCGGTGGCCCTTGTTGCCGCCTTCGATCTTCTTGCCGGTATTCCACGGCGCTTCGTATTCGTCGATCTTGACGAACGAACCGGACATGTCGGCGCCCCAGCGCACGTCGTCGAAGATGAAGAATTCGGGCTCGGGTCCGAAGAACGCCGTGTCGCCCAGGCCGGACGACTTGAGGTAGGCCTCAGCACGCCTGGCGATGGAACGCGGATCGCGGTCATAGGCCTTGCCGTCACCCGGCTCGAGCACGTCGCAGCTGAGGAACAGCGTGGTTTCCTCGTAGAACGGATCGATGTTGGCCGTGTGCGGATCCGGCATCAGCAGCATGTCGGAGGCCTCGATGCCCTTCCATCCCGCGATGGACGAACCGTCGAACGCGTGGCCCGAACTGAATTTGTCTTCGTCGAAATGTGAAACGGGCACGGTGACGTGCTGTTCCTTGCCACGGGTATCGGTGAAGCGGAAGTCGACGAACTTGACTTCGTTCTCCTTCACCATTTTCATGACGTCTGCGACGCTCTTGGCTGCCATTGGAGGTTCTCCTGGTTGGACGGGTGTTGAAAATCTGAACGGGATTGGGAATGCAGTTTCTGTGCCAAAGCTCGTGCGCGCCGGCTGGGGCAAAGCCCCGGAATTGTCGTCTATCCTGGCCGATTATCCCTACGCGAAGCTGTCGACTGGCGAATGCATTAGCACCGGAATGGTGCGTCGAAAGTATGAGCCATTTTGGTGCATATTTTCATCGCACCAATTCAGGGCCCAGGCTGGCGCCGAAAGCCAGGAGTCCCGCCCTCAACTGGGCATACGCCGCATCGACCAGCGTCGGGTCGCCCTTGACACCCAGGTCGATGTGGCGCCCGTATTCCGGGTGGTCCACGCTGGGCAGGCTGAACACCTTGACGCCAGCGTGATCGCGCTCGATCTGTTCCATCAGCGGCGTCAGGCTCGCCTCCATGGCGCCAAACACGATCACAGACTTCTCCTGGTACGCCCTGGCCCGGAACAGGTGCGCGTACTGGCTATCGAGAACCCATTCGATCATCGGCCAGGCCATCACGGGAAACCCGGGCACGAAGTGAACGTTGGCAACGCTGAACCCGGCGATCTTGTTATAGGGGTTCGGGATGATCCGCGCACCGGCCGGAAACACGCCCATATTGAGGCGATGAATGTTGTCGGGCCGGTCGGGCTCGTAGGCGATGCCCTTTTCACGGGCAAGATCCTGCATCCGCTCGCGGATCAGCGCCTCGGCCTGCGGGTGCAAGAGAAGTTCGACGCCCAACGCGCGGGCTGCGCACTGGCGCGTGTGATCGTCGGGTGTCGCGCCTATCCCGCCGCACGAAAACACGACGTCGCCAGAGCCGAACGCGCGTGCCAGTGTCGCCGTGATGCGCCCCCGCGCGTCGCCTACGTATTCGGCCCAATCAAGCTGGAGCCCGCGTGCGGCGAGGAGTTCGATCACTTTGGGCATGTGCTTGTCGGCACGCTTGCCGGAAAGAATCTCGTCGCCGACGATCACGAGACCGATCGATGGGGGCTGCTCAGAGGTGGCCATGCGGGGTCTCACTGGAAAGATGCAGGGGCGCCGGCGACTCTTGCGGGCCGTCCGCGGGAGTGTGGATGGACGGCGGCGCCGGTCCGGTCTCGGCTCGCAGTGCTTCAAGCGCGGCTAGGCAATAGTGAATGAACCAGAGCGCGGCGAAAGCAAAGACCACGGTGTAGAGCCAGATCGCCAGGGGCACCAGAATCACAAAGGCGGTCGCCAGCAGCGCGCCGGAGGCCCAGATGACACTGGGCGCGGCGCCAAGGTAGCCAGCCAGGATACCCATGCCCAGCAAATAAGGGCGGTGCCGGCGAAACAGCTCTCGCCTTTCCGCCACGCTGGCGAACTCGGACAGCGCATCGTAGGCCAGTACGCGGTAGGTGAGCCAGCCCCAGATCAGCGGCGGTAGCACCATGACCAGCGGCGGAACCAGCCACAGCGGCACCGAAATGACAAGCGCCATCGCGGCAAGCAGGGCCGACCCGAGCGCCCAAAGCAGACTGAAAAAGAACGAGCCGCCCCGCTTGCGCTCCAGCGCTGGAAAGCGCCGCTGCGCGACCAGTTCGACCAGCGCCGGCATCATGAGCAGGGCCACGGCCAGCAATGACAGCGCCACGATCAAGGGCGTGACGGCAAAGATGACGATGAGCGGCGCCAGCGCTGTCCTCAGTGCCCCGGCGCCGACATCCTGCAGCCAGCGCCACAGGCTGTTGTCCAGCGCCGAAATATCCAGCGCGGTGCGGACCCAGTCGACCGCCGGCTGCCATCCGTAATAGCCGAAGCCGAGCGCGAGCCCCATCATCAGCAGCAGCGGCAACAAGGACAGAAGGATCACCCGCCCGCGCAGGCAATAGGCCGCGGCACGCCAGAACGAATCGAGAAGCCGGCCCATGGTCTCTCAGTCCCGCTCTTCCAGGATCGTGTCGTCGTCAGTTTCCAGATCGCCCGCCGGCGACGCCCGGTCAATGGCGCCGGGCTCCAGGAAGCGGATCGGCCGGCGCGTACGCGGCGACATCGATGCGAGCATCTGCTGCAACGCGGCCAGCATTTCCACCGCGTCCTGCGGGTTCTCGGAAAGGATGTTCGCCACAACGTGGAAGTGCAGAGACACCTCGGGCTTCATGCCTTCCAGGGGCATCAGGCCATGGGCCACCAGGCGCGCCGCACGCCGCATGATGGCGTCGCGCGCCGTCACCGATTCAAGTATCAGGCCGATGGTGCCCTCGCCCACCCGGCCAACGCAGTCGGCGTCTGGCATCACGCTGCGCAGCTTCATTGCAGCGCGGACCATGCTCTGGTCGGCGACCGCGCTGCCATGGATTTCCCTGATCCGCACCTGGTTGGCCATGCGAACACACAGCACCACGGCGTTGTGCCGGCTCTTGCGATACCGGTTGACCGCGGCCGCAACCCGGTCGGTAAAGAGATTCAGCGCCAGCAACCCGGTCAAAGGGTCCGCCGAGGCCAGCTCACGCCCGCGCATCTGCAACGCGAGCATTTCCTTGGAGCGCAGGTGCAGCGCCGTCAGCAGCATCGGCAAGATCACCGCGATGGCCAGCGCAGCCAGCAAGTTGCTGTCGAAGCTGAACGGCGCCAGGCCCAGATTCCTCAGCACAATCAGCGCCGACACCACAATCAGGGGAACATGCGCGGCGAGAACCCAGGCACCGACCGGGTCGCCGCGGCGGGCGGTGAAAGCGCCGATCGTCAGCACTATCCCGGCCGCCACCAGCATGCCCATTCCGTACAGCCACGGTGCGGCAACCGGCAGGAACGCGAGCACGGCGGCAATGCCGATCACCAGCGCACCGGCCAGCGCCGAGGCCACTGACAAGAAACGGCTTCTGGTTTGCACGCTGCACAGTGTCCGCACGAACAGAACCGACGCGCCAGCGCTGGCCAGGGTCAGTACGGCCTTGGACGCGTCGCCCCACTGCGGGTACTCACCCCAGATGAACTGGTTGGCCAGCCCCGTGAACGCCGACAGCGCGAGGCCCAGCAGCGCGACGTAGGCGCCGTACCAGGCATAGGCCACGCTGGCGTAGAGGGCGGCCTGGACGACGCAGGCCAGGACAAGCAGTAGCAGCGCCCCCAGGGCGATGCCGTAGCCGAGGTAGGCGCGTTGATCGGCCGTTTCGGTAGCCGCGTCGTCCGACAGGCGAAGCGTCAACGGCGCAGGCACGGCGTTGCGAACGCGAATGATCAGCTGGCGCGACTCACCCGGTTCGAATTCAAGGCCGAAACGCGGAAACCTGCCTTCCCGCGGCCACAAACGCATGGCGATACGATCGCCCGCGACCAGTTCGGTCCAATCACTGCCTCGCTGCACGAACAGCGACACCTGATCGATGGCCGGCAGGGGGAACTCGAGGTCCCAGGCCACCGGCCGGCCCGAAGGGTTGTGAAGCCGAAACCGCATCCACAGTTCATTGTCGGGGCCCAGGGCGACGATAGGACCGTCTCCAGGGCCCAGCTGCCGGTCAAGACGGCCTGCGACAACGTCCGTTATAGAGACCGAGCCAGCCGGCACCAGCGCCTGCCGCTGGTCGTGAAGGGGAATCGAGTCAGCGCCGGTCAGTTCGATTGCGGCGGTTTCGGCAGACGCCGCAACGCAAAACCACGCCAGCAACAGCGGCAGACCGACCCGGTGGATCTTCGCGAAGGCGGACTTGCTCATATGCATGGGTCACGGGTGACGATGTCAATCATGTCACGTTCGCTGGCCTCAGGGCGCCCAGGTCGGCTGGGCTGAGCCAGCGCCATTGGCCGGCCGCCAGGTCTGCCGGCAGCGTCAGGCCCCCGATCCGGTGGCGGTGCAGTGTCGTCACGCCGTTGCCCACCGCCGCCAGCATTCGCTTGACCTGATGATACTTGCCCTCGGTAAGCGTCAGGTCGAGCTGGCGCTCACCGGTCTGCACACAGGCGGCGGCCCGAACCGGCTTCGGATCGTCGTCCAGCGCAACCCCTGCGAGCAGCCGGTCCACTTGCGCGCCCTCCACTGGATCCCGCGTACCGACCTGGTAGACCTTGGGCACATGGTGGCGCGGTGAGCTCATCCGGTGAATGAAACTGCCGTCGTCCGTCATGAGCAGCAGGCCGGTCGTGTCCTGGTCCAGGCGGCCAACAGCCTGCACGCCCTGCACGGCACCCTTTTGCGGCCGCTGGCGCAGCGGGCCCGGCAGCAGCGTGTAGATGCTGGGGTAGGTCGAAGGCTTTTGCGAGCACTCTGTGCCGGACGGCTTGTGCAGCATCAGATAGGCCTTCTGGTGGTATCCCCAGGTAACGCCCTGGACCGTGAAGCGCAAGCCCTCTACCGGCAGTTCCATCGTGGCATCGGTAACCGGCGTACCGCCGACGCCTACGTGGCCCAGCTGGATCAAGCCGCTGCACACCCGGCGCGTGCCGAAGCCTTGTGAATACAAAATGTCCTGAAGCTGCATCTGCCA
>JANYAN010000257.1 GCA_025361305.1 Burkholderiales bacterium | reverse complement strand
CCTCGAAGCGCTGAATCACGTCCATCAGCGTCAGCCGGCGCGCATTGGCGCAGAACCGATAGCCGCCGCCCACGCCCCGGACCGACTCGACGATGCCGGCACGCGCCAACTCGGCCAGCACCTTGGCCAGGTGATGGGGCGAGACGCCGTACTTGGTGGCAATTTCGGCCGCGGGGATGTGGCGCTGTGGATCGCCTGCGAATTCGATGACGCTGTACAGCGCCAGCGTGGTGTTCACCTGCAGCCTCATGCCGCCGGCTCCGTCGCTGCGCCAGCGTCCAGCAGATCCAGCTCTAGCGCGATCATGGGTGCAGCCATCATGCCCTGGCTGCGAAAGAACGACAGGATGAGGGTGTTATCACGCGCCAGCAGCGTGCGCAGCTTGCGCACGCCGGCGCGCCTGAGGCTGGCGCCCAGCGCGGCCAGCAGCCGGGTGGCCACACCGGCCTCGCGCACCTGCGGGTCGATGTCGATGGCGAAGACCCAGCCGCAGGGCGGCGAGCCGAATTCCCAGTCGCGTACCTCGCCGATCAGGAAACCGACCACCCGGTCGTCCATCACCGCAACCAGGAACCAGCGGCGTTCGCCGCGGGCGCCCACGCCGTAGCGGCGGTACACCCGCTGCCAGTAGCTGCGCTTTTCCAGCCCGGTGACCGTGGCGTCGATCTCGATGACGTGGTCGAGGTCGGCGCGGCGCACCGCCCGCACGGTGACGCCGCCAGGCCTGGCCTTGCGGAGGGGGGACGGGGCGGAAGCTCGGGCCAAAAGTTGCGCTAGATCAAATTAATACCCGCATTCCGGTACCAGAATGATTCATAAGTGGGAATTCTATTCCACATGCCAGTTGAACGCATCAACCAGGAGACAAGAAATGAGACAGCTTCCCACTGCATGCTCTCGTACCCGGCGCGCGCCCACCCGGCGCCTCGCCATGGCGGCACTGGCACTGGCCGGTGCGATCTTCACCTTGGGCGCAGGTGCTCAGGAGGCGATCCGTGTCGGCGCGTTCCTTTCGGTGACAGGGCCGGCTTCCTTCCTGGGAGACCCTGAGCAGAAGACGCTGGAGATGTACGTCGAGCGCATCAATGCCGAAGGTGGCGTGGTCGGCCGCAAGCTCCAGCTGTTTGCCTACGACGACGCCGGCGACGCCGAGAAGGCCCGCACCTTCGCCAAGCGCCTGATCGAACAGGACAAGGTCGACGTCCTGGTTGGTGGATCGACCACCGGCACCACGATGGCGGTGGTGCCGCTGGCCGAGCAGGCCGGCGTGCCGTTCATTTCGCTGGCCGGTGCGGTGGTGATTGTCGAGCCGGTAAAGAAGTGGGTGTTCAAGACGCCGCACACCGACCGCATGGCCTGCGAGAAGATTTTCGTCGACATGCAGGCGCGCAAGCTCACCCGCGCGGCGCTGATCTCGGGTGCCGGCGGCTTCGACAAGTCGATGCGCGCCGAGTGCCTGAAGGTGGCGCCCAAGTACTCGATCGAAGTGGTCGCCGATGAAACCTACGGCGCGAGCGACACCGACATGACGGCCCAGCTCACCAAGATCAAGGGCAGCAATGCCCAGGCCGTGTTGAACGCCGGCTTCGGACAAGGCCCGGCGATCGTCACCCGCAACTACCGCCAGGTCGGGCTGACCCTGCCGCTGTACCAGTCGCACGGCGTGGCCTCGCATGAGTTCATCAAGCTGGCGGGCCCGGCCGCTGAAGGCGTGCGGCTGCCGGCGGCGGCCTTGCTGGTCTCGGAACTGCTGCCTGGCGGTGATGCGCAAAAGCCCATCGTCGTGGCCTACCGCAAGGGCTACGAGGACAAATTCAAGGCCGACGTCTCGACCTTCGGCGGTCATGCCTATGACGGGCTGATGCTGGCAGTGCACGCGATGAAGGCGGCCGGCTCGACCGACAAGGGCAAGGTGCGCGACGCGCTCGAAGCCACCCGGGCCTACGTCGGCACCGGCGGTGTAGTCAACATGTCGGCGGCCGACCACATGGGACTGGACCTCAGTGCCTTTCGCATGCTGGAGATCAAGGACGGCAACTGGACCCTGGTGAAGTAGCCCCGCAGGCAACCCTTCAAAGGCCCAGCAATGAGCGGCGCATGGCTCCAGTTTGTCGCCAGCGGATTGACTGCCGGCGCCATCTATGCGCTCGTGGCCCTGGGCTTTTCGATCATCTTCAACGCCAGCGGTGCGATCAATTTTGCCCAGGGTGAGTTCGTGATGATCGGCGGCATGAGTGCCGCCACCCTGTGGGCCGCGGGGTTGCCGCTGGCTGCCGCGTTGCCGCTGGCCGTGGCGGCCGCGGTACTGGTCGCGCTGCTGGTCGAGAAGCTTGCGATCGAGCCGGCCCGGCATGCCGGAACGGTGACGCTGATCATCATCACCATCGGCGTCTCGCTGTTCCTGCGCGGTCTGGCACAGCTGGTCTGGGGCAAGGGCGTGCACCGGCTGCCGGCCTTCTCGAGCGAGGACCCCATTGCTTTCATGGGCGCCACGGTGCTGCCCCAGAGCCTGTGGGTGCTGGGTGGCGCGGCGCTGGCCGTGGTCGCGTTGAGCGCGTTCTACGGGCGCACCCTGGTGGGCAAGGCGATGCTCGCGACCTCGTACAACCGGCTGGCGGCGCAGCTCGCGGGCATCAATACCAGGGGCGTCCTGTTCGCCAGCTTCGGGCTGGCCGCGCTGCTCGGGGCGTTGGGCGGCGTGCTTATCGCCCCTATCGCATTCACGTCGTACGACACCGGTGTGATGTTGGGCCTCAAGGGCTTTGCCGCGGCGATGCTCGGTGGTCTGGGCAGCTTCGCCGGCGCCGTGCTTGGCGGGTTGTTGCTGGGCCTGCTCGAAGGCCTGGGCGCGGGCTTCGTGTCGTCGGCCTACAAGGACGCGATTGCTTTCGTGGTGATCCTTGCGGTTCTCTTTCTGATGCCTGGAGGCCTCCTTGGCGCCCACCGCAGCGATCGTGTCTGACACCGGCGTCAGCGCCCGCCGCTGGGCCGCACGGCCGCGCAGCGGCGGCACACTGGTGCTGGCGGCCGTCTTCGTACTGACGCCGCTGCTGCTGGCCAACAACTACGCCTACGACGTCGCTATCCAGGTCGGGCTCAACGCGATCGTCTGCATCGGCCTGAACCTGCTCATTGGTTACGCGGGGCAGATCAGCCTGGGCCACGCCGGCTTCTTTGCGCTGGGTGGCTACGGCAGTGCGGTCCTGGCATCGCGCTACGGTTGGCCCGTTGCGCTGTCGCTTCCTGCCGCCTGCGCGGCGGTGGGTCTGCTGGCACTCATCGTGGGCCGTCCGACACTGCGCCTGAAGGGTCACACGCTGGCGATGGCGACGCTCGGCCT
Source organism: Burkholderiales bacterium (assembly GCA_025361305.1). Taxonomy (GTDB): domain Bacteria; phylum Pseudomonadota; class Gammaproteobacteria; order Burkholderiales; family Burkholderiaceae_C; genus Ramlibacter. The sequence goes on along the minus strand of JANYAN010000257.1, from coordinate 6,778 downwards.
GGGCATCATCGTGTCGATCGTGCTGGCGACCGAGGAGCGCGTGACCGGTGGACCCGACGGAATGCCGGTCCCGCCACTGGCTGTGTTTGGCTGGATCGTCCAGGGGGAGCGCACCTGGTATTGGCTGACTGGCACGGTCCTGCTGATTGCTGTCTGGCTGGCCCTGAACCTGATCGAGTCACCCAGCGGCCGCGCCCTGCGCGCGCTGCACGGCTCGGAATTGGCGGCCGAAACGCTGGGCATCGAAAGCGCGCGCTACAAATTGCAGGTGTTCGTGCTGTCCGCGGTCTTTGCTGCGCTGGCCGGCGCGCTCACGGCGCACTACGCCGGCTTCATCACACCGGCCAAAGCCTCGTTCATGCATTCGGTCGAACTGGTCATCATGGTTGTGTTTGGCGGCATGGCCTCGGTATTTGGCGCTGTCGTCGGCGCGGGCGTGCTGACCGTGCTGCCGCAACTGCTCACCGTGCTCAAGGACTACGAAATGATGGTCTACGGCGCCGTGCTGGTGGCCACCATGGTGTATTTCCCCCAGGGCATCGTGCCCACGCTGGGTGGCTGGTGGGGCAGGAGGAAGGCATGACACTTCTGTCAGTCACCAATCTGTCCAAAAGCTTTGGCGGCGTGCACGCCATCGAAGGGCTGGACCTTGAGATCCGGCGCGGCGCGGTGCACTCGATCATCGGCCCCAACGGTGCCGGCAAGACCAGCCTGATCAACATGTTGAGCGGCGTGTACCGGCCAGACGCCGGCAGCATCCGACTCGATGGGCGTGAGCTGGCCGGCCTGCCGGCCTTTCGCTTCGCCGCGGCCGGTGTCGGCCGCACGTTCCAGAACCTGCAGGTGTTTTTCAACATGACGGCGCTGGAAAACGTGATGACCGGCCGCCACCTGCGCGAGCGCTGCTCCCTGCTTGCGGCACTGCTACGCACGCCGGCGCTGGTGCGCGCCGAGGCGGCCAGCCGCGAGGCCGCGCGCCGTCTGCTGCGGCTGGTCGGCCTGGCCGTATATGAGGATGCCCCGGCAGCGGCGATGCCCTATGGCGCGCTCAAGCGGCTGGAGATCGCCCGCGCGCTGGGCGCGCAGCCGCAGTTGCTGCTGCTGGACGAACCCGCGGCGGGCCTGAACGCCACTGAGGCGCACGAGATCGACGCGCTGATCAAGGATCTGGCCGGCGACGGAACCACGGTAATCCTGGTCGAACACAACATGCGGCTGGTGATGGAGGTGTCGGACCATGTGTTCGTGCTCGACCACGGCCGCAAGCTGGCTGAAGGCACGCCGGCGCAGGTGGGGCGCGACGCGCGGGTGATCGAGGCCTACCTCGGGACCGACGTCGCGGCGCCGGCCGTGCCCCCAGGAGGCAGCGATGCTTGAGGTCGATCGCCTGGACAGCTGCTATGGCCGCATTCCCGCGCTGGCCGGTGTCACGCTGCGAGTGGGTGCGGGCGAACTGGTGGCGCTGGTCGGCGCCAACGGGGCGGGCAAGACAACCCTTTTGCGTGCGATATCCGGTGTCCAGCCCGTCACCGGCGGCACGATCAGCTTCGATGGCCACGACCTGTCCCGGCTGCACGCGCGCCGCCGGGTCCAGCTGGGCATCGTGCAGGTGCCCGAGGGCCGTCAGGTCTTCGCGCCGATGACGGTGGAAGACAACCTGCGCCTGGGCGCATTTGCGCGCGGTGCGCGCGATGGCCTGGCGCGAATCTTCTCGCTGTTTCCGGGACTGGCAGACAAGCGCCGCGAGCTCGCCGGAAACTTGTCTGGCGGCCAGCAGCAGATGCTGGCCATCGGCCGCGCGCTGATGGCCAACCCGCTGCTGTTGCTGCTGGACGAGCCCAGCATGGGGCTGGCGCCGCGCCTGGTGACCGAGATTTTTGCGCGGATCGCCGCATTGAAGACGCTGGGTACGACGATCCTGCTGGTCGACCAGAATGCCCGCGCCGCCCTCGGCATCGCCGAGCGCGGCTATGTGATGGAGACCGGTCGCGTCGTGCTGTCCGGCTCCGCCGAACAACTGCTGCATGACCCTCAGGTGCAGCGGGCCTATCTCGGTGCCTGAGGACCAAAGGACCCCCATGAAACCCACTCTTCAGGCTGGCCTGCGCCATACCTCCAGATTCGAAGTCGGCCGCGACCAGACGATCGACTTCATGGGCGAGAAGGCCCGTGTGTACGCCACGCCCATGCTGGTGCGCGATGTCGAGATCGCCTGCCGCGAGCTGTTGCTGGCACACATGGATGCGGGCGAGGATTCGGTGGGCACACGCATCGAGCTCGACCACCTCTCGGCCACGCTGATGGGCATGGCCGTGGAGATCGAGGTCGAGCTCGTCGAGGCCAAGGGGCGGGCCGTGACGTTCAAGGTCGAGGGTCGTGACAGCGTCGAGCCGATCTGCCGGGCCACGCATCAACGCTTCGTGGTCGATGTCGCGACCACCGAAAAGAGGCTTGCGGCCAAGGCCGCCAAGGCCGGGCTGGTGTGAATAACCCGGCCACCACACGGCGCGTGCCGACGTACTGCTACCAGTGCGTCGCCGGCCCGGACCTGCTGACCGTCAAGGTGCAGGACGGCGTGGCCACCGAGGTCGAGCCCAATTTTTGCGCGGCGGCGGTGCATCCCGGTGGCGGCAAAGTCTGCGTCAAGGCCTACGGCCTGGTCCAGAAGACCTACAACCCCAATCGCGTGCTCAGGCCGATGAAGCGCACCAACCCGAAAAAGGGTCGAGGTGAGGATCCGGGGTTCGTCCCCATTTCGTGGGACGAAGCGATGGAGTTGATCGCCGCGCGCCTGAACAGCGTGCGCAAGACCGGCCTGACCGATGAATCCGGCTACCCGCGCGTCGCTGCCAGCTTCGGCGGTGGCGGCACGCCGCAATCGTATATGGGCACTTTCCCCGCATTCCTGGCCGCGTGGGGCCCTGTGGACATGGGGTTCGGCTCCGGCCAGGGCGTCAAGTGCTATCACTCCGAACACCTGTATGGTGAGTTCTGGCACCGCGCCTTCATCGTTGCGCCCGATACGCCCCTGTGCAACTACCTGATCTCTTGCGGCGCGAACGTCGAGGCCTCGGGTGGCGTGGTCGGCGTGTGGCGCCATGCCAAGGCTCGCGTTCGTGGCATGAAGCGAGTGCAAGTCGAGCCGCACCTGTCGGTCACGGGGGCTTGTTCGGCGCAGTGGGTGCCGATCAAGCCCAAGACCGACGCGGCATTTCTGTACGCGCTGATTCACGTGATGCTGCACGAGCTGCCGCGCGAGCGCCTCGATCTCGTGTTCCTGGGCCAGCGCACGGCCTCTCCTTACCTGGTCGGCCCCGGCGGCAACTACCTGCGCGATCGCGTCAGTCGCAAGCCACTGGTCTGGGACACGGCCACGGGCAAAGCGCGCCCGCACGACTCGGTCGACATCGTGGAAGCACTGGAAGGCCGCTACGAGGTCGATGCGGCGGAGATCGGCGCAGACGAAGAGGTGCTCGCCGAAGGAATGCTTGCCGGTGAAACCGCTTTTACCCGGCTGGTGGCTCACATGCAGCCCTATTCGCCCGAGTGGGCCGAGGGTGTGTGCGACGTGAAGGCGGCAGTGATCCGCCGCATCGCGAACGAGTTTGCCGACCACGCCTGCGTCGGCCAGACCATCGAGATCGACGGCAAGACGATGCCGTACCGGCCGGTGGCGGTGTCGCTGGGCAAGACGGTCAACAACGGTTGGGGCGGTTTCGAATGCTGCTGGGCGCGCACGTTGCTGGCCTGCCTGTTCGGCGCGCTCGAAGTGCCGGGCGGCACGATCGGCACCACGGTGCGGCTGAACCGCCCCATGTCCGAACGGCTGCAGAGCGTCAAGGCCGGGCCGGACGGTTTCATGCATTACCCGCTGAACCCCACCGACAAGGCTCACTGGTCGGCCAAGCCCAATATTCGCAACGCCTACCGCACGATGGTGCCGCTGGCCGCCGACGGCCCCTGGAGTCAGGCCCTGGGGCCCACCCATTTCTCGTGGATGTTCCTGGACGACACACCCGCGGGGCTGCCGCGGGTGACGCTGCCGGACGTCTGGTTCGTCTACCGCACCAACCCGGCCATCTCGTTCTGGGACACGGCGGCGCTGGGCGAGAAGATGGCGCGCTTCCCGTTCGTCGTCGCTTTCGCCTATACCCGCGACGAGACCAATCACTTCGCCGACCTGCTGCTGCCCGACGCCACCGACCTGGAGAGCCTGCAGCTGATCCGCATCGGTGGCACCAAATACGTCGAGCAGTTCTGGGACCACCAGGGCTTTGCCTTGCGTCAGCCGGCCGTGGCCGTGCGCGGCGAGGCGCGCGACTTCACAGACGTGGCCACCGAGCTGGCGCAGCGCACCGGCCTCACGGCCAAGTATGTGGCTGCCATCAACAAGGGCGCGGGCGGCGTGCCGCTCAAGAACCCGCATGGTGATTTCTCGCTGGACCCGGCCGTGGTGCATAGCCGCGAAATGATCTGGGATGCTGTATGCCGGGCCGCCAGCGTGGAGTTGAGCGAAGGCACCGAGCAGCACGGGCTGGAATGGTGGAAGGAACACGGCTTGGCCACCCGGCCGTTCTCGCAATGCGACTGGTACCTGCTGCCCACGCTGGCAGAGCGCGGCCTGCGTTTCGAAATGCCCTACCAAGAGCGGCTGGCACGGGTGGGGGTGGAACTGGGCCGGCGCCTGCATGAGAGCGGAATGAACTGGTGGGACCGCCAGCTGGAGGAATACCAGGCGCTGCCGGCCGGCAAGGATTTCGGCACGCCGTGGCAGGCCGCAGTGGTGAAGGCGGGCGGCCAGGCCCAGGACTATCCGTTCTGGCTGCTCACCGCGCGCAGCATGCAGTACGCGTGGGGCGGCAATGTCGGTGTGCAGATGATTCGCGAGGTGGCCGACAACATCGCCGGCCACCGTGGCGTCATCATCAACACCGCGGCGGCCCGGCGGTTGGGTATTGACGAGGGCGATGAAATCGAAATAGCAACGCCGCAGCGCAGCGTGCGCGGCAGGGCTGTTCTGCGCCAGGGGATCCGGCCCGACACGCTGCTGCTGATCGGGCAGTTCGAACACTGGGCGACGCCGCTGGCCAAGGACTTTGGCGTGCCCAGCCTCAATTCGCTGGCCACCATGTCGATGGACCTGACCGACGCCACCGGATCGGGCGCCGACATCGTGCGCGTAAAGATCGGCAAGGCTGTGGCCGGAGCTGCGTCATGACCCGCTGGGCGATGGTGGCCGACTTGCGCCGCTGCGTCGGCTGCCAGTCGTGCACGGCCTCCTGCAAGCACGCCAACGCGACGCCGCCGGGTGTGCAGTGGCGGCGCGTGCTGGACATCGAGGTGGGAGAGTACCCCGACGTGCAGCGCGCCTTCGTGCCAGTGGGCTGCCAGCACTGCGACGAACCGCCCTGTCTGCCGGTGTGCCCCACCACGGCGACCAAAAAGCGGGCCGACGGCATCGTGACGATCGACTACGACCTGTGCATCGGCTGCGCATATTGCGCTGTCGCGTGCCCCTATCAGGCGCGCTACAAGACCGACCTGGCCACCTTTGCCTATGGCGCAGTCCCCACAGCCAACGAATCGCTGCGCCTGGACAACGCCCGCCGCAGCGTCGCGACCAAGTGCACCTTCTGCGTCGAGCGAATCGACGCCGGACTGGAGCAGGGCCTGATGCCCGGCGTCGATCCGCAGGCGACGCCGGCCTGTGTCAACTCATGCATCGCCGATGCGCTGGCCTTCGGCGACCTGGAAGACCCGCAGAGCAATGTGTCGCAGCTGCTGGCGCAGAACCAGCACTTCCGCATGCATGAGGAACTGGGCACGGGCCCTGGCTTTTTCTACCTGTGGGACAGGAATCCGTCATGAGTTTTGGACCCAACCCCTGGCAGCAGGCGCACTGGGACTGGCGCGCCGCCGGCAATTTCATCTGTGGCGGTGCCGGTGCGGGCTTGCTGGTCTTCACGGTGATTTCCGACATTCGCGGCCTGGGCGCCACGGTGCTGCTGCTGGCGGGCCTGGGCCTGGTGGGCCTGGGTCTGCTGTGCGTATGGATGGAGATCGGCCGGCCGCTGCGGGCGGTCAATGTGTTCTTCAACCCGGGTGGATCGTGGATGACGCGCGAGGCGCTGGTCGCCGTGCTGCTGTTCTGCCTTGGCCTGGGCATGGTGCTGGGCGCACGGGCCTGGGCGGCGCTGTTCGTCATGCTGGCCCTGGCTTTTATCTATTGCCAGGCGCGCATCGTGCAGGCCGCCAAGGGCATTCCGGCCTGGCGCGAACCGCTGAGCGTTCCGCTCCTCGTTGTGACAGGGCTGGCTGAAGGAGCCGGGCTGTTCTGGCTGCTTGGCGGGTGGCAAGTGCAGTCTGGCGCTGTGCTCGCCGCTGCATTTGGCTTGCTGGTGCTGGCCCGTTGGCTGCTATGGCGTGCCTGGCGCAATCGCGTCGCGCCGGTAGCTGCCGTACCGGCCCTGGCCGCGCTTGATAGGGCTGGCGGTGCACTTCAAGGGTTGGGCGGTGCCTTGCCACTGGCGCTGATTGTGCTGTCCGCCACAGGCATAGCCCCCGGTGTCTGGGGTGCCGGGCTGCTGGCCGCTGCAGGCTTGTTGAGCGCCGCAAGCGGTGCAAGTTTCAAGTTCACGCTGATCACCCGTGCCGCCTTCAACCAGGGCTTTGTCCTGGCCCGGTTGCCGGTGCGCGGCGTGCCTCGCTGATTTTCGACCCAACTTCAGGAGGGTTCATGGGTGCACTTTCGAAAGCCGAAATCGGGCTCAACTCCGGG
>JANYAN010000293.1 GCA_025361305.1 Burkholderiales bacterium | reverse complement strand
AATCGCGATCGAAAGGCGGGCCAAGGGCGAGTTGCGGTACGTCTCAATATGGCGTTGACCGGGTCCGGGACGCGGGATACCATTCCTAGCGACCCAACAACACGAGGAGAAGACATGGCCCAAACTGCGAAACGCAATGTGTCAAGGTTCGGGCTTGCGCTGATGACCGGCTGCGTCAGCCTGTTGGTTGCCGGGTGTAGCAGCCCTGCGGCGATAAGACCTGCCGCTACACCATGCAACGGCGGGGTGTGCCAGGCTAAGGTCACTGTTTCGTGGTGTTGGGCTGGGTGGATTTCAGTGGATCCGGATCCGATACCCGTTCCGTCGCCCAATAACATCGAGTGGACGTTCGACACTGATGGCTTCAGCTTTCCGCAAAACGGAATCGTGATCGATCCCCCAGCGACAGGGTTCAGCCCGAATCCTGGTGTCTCAGGAAACGGCAAGAAGTTCACCGTGCACGACGCTCATTCCACGACGGGCATGGTCAAGTACACGGTTCGTGTGGTGCGGGACTCCGATGGGGCGGAGTGTCGAGCGAAGGACCCCCTGATCAACAACCAGTAACCAAGTCGACACAAACTGGCGCCGCCGGTGCGGCGCCAGGAACCAGCAGCACAGGGATAGGGCAACCGCGGGACACCGATTCCGCGTCGCTGCCGTGGACCAGCCTGTCCAGCCCTCGCCGCCCGTGCGTGCCCATGATGACGACGCCATAGCCGCTGGCCGCTTCTTCACAGATCGCATCGGCAGCGCGCCGCACCTCGGCTTCGCGCAATATGACGCGTGCCTCGGCGCCGGCCTCCGCGGCGATGCTCCTGGCGCCACTCGGCGCGCGACGAAGCGCCCATGCGCTGGTCAGAGTCGGCGGGCCGGCGCATCCAGCTGTTCTTGCAGTGCTGGAGAATTAAGCTCAGCTCCTTGCGGGCTTCTTCCTTGCTGCGGCCCATCGGGCGGCTTTCGGGGTACACACCCCAGTGCGGGTCGATGCCCCGCGATCGGCGCTCAATCAGGGCCTGGCTTGCCGCTTCAGCCAGCGCATGACGCTGCCCACTACCGGGAGTTTTTCGTACACTTCTTCGGCCGCGTCCCAGTAGTCCCGGTGCACGACAATGCGTCCGGATTCGCTCAGCACGAGATGCGAACCTCCACGAATGCACTGCTCGCGCCCGCCTTTGAGGCGGCTGTGGGAGAAGCGAAACTCCCAGGCCAGGAAGCATTGCGAACCTTGCACGATGCACCCCGTTACCAGGAAGTGTGGGTCATTCAGCGTCACGTACATGTGGCGGAAGATCCGCTGAATTTCGGCCAGGCCCTGCACTTCGTTAAACGGGTCTTTGAAGCGCGCTTGGCTTTCGTAAATGGCGCCCAACAATTCGACACCTGCTGGCGTCAAGTTCCGAAAGGTCTCAACAATGCGTTCGACGGCGTTGTTCATGAAGGCTTCAGGCGGCGGGCCGCCGCAAAGAATACGGGGTAGGGCAGGAGTTGCAGTGCTTTCATCAGGCGGGTGAAGCGCTTTGGGAAGTGAATTTCAAACTCTCCCCCTGCCCACCCCCGCAGGATTTCTTGCGCGGCCCTTTGGGGGCTGATCAATGCGGGCATTTTGAACTGGTTCGTCCGGGTCAGCGGAGTGTCGACAAAGCCCGGGTTGATAAGCGATACGCCCACGCCGTGGGGGTGCAAGTCCAGATACAGCGTTTCGGCCAGATTGATCAGGGCGGCTTTGGTGGGCCCATAGGCCAGGCTTTGGGGCAGGCCCCGATAGCCCGCGACACTGCCCATCAGGCAGATATGGCCGCGCTGGCCGTTGTGGACGTCGATCGGCTGCGCCAGCATCGGCGGCACGACCGCATCCAGCAAGTGCAGTGCGCCAAGGTAGTTGACCTCGTTGTGGCGCCGCAGGTCGCTCAGGTCCATGCGGGCGGCGTCCATGGCACGGTAGTGCCCGGCGCAGTACACCACGCAGTCCAGCGCTCCCATTGCAGTCAATGTCCTGGCGGCGGCCTTGACGGCGTGCGCGTCGGTCACGTCAAGTGGCAGTGCGATAG
>JANYAN010000186.1 GCA_025361305.1 Burkholderiales bacterium | reverse complement strand
CCTTGTCGCGCGATTCGCCGACCATGATGATGTCCGGATCGGCCCGCAGGAAGGCCCGCATGATCAGCGGGAAGTCGATGCCCGCCTTCTTGTTGACCTGGACCTGGCGCAGGCCTTTTTGCGTGATTTCGACCGGGTCCTCAGCGGTCCAGATCTTGGTATCGGTTGTATTGAGGAACTTGAGGATCGAGTGCAGCGTCGTGGTTTTGCCCGAGCCGGTGGGCCCGCACACGTAGAACAGCCCATAGGGCTTGCTGACGGTCTTTTCAAGGCGCTCGCGGTTGTGTGGCGTCAGGCCGAGCTTCTCGAGCGGAATCGGTTCGCCGGCCGCCAGGATCCGCATGACCACGTCTTCAACGCCACCGGCCGACGGGATGGTGGCAACACGCAACTCGATATCGAGCGGTCCGAAGCGCTTGAACTTGATCTTGCCGTCCTGCGGTTTGCGCTTTTCCGAAATGTCCAGGTCGCACATGATCTTGAGCCGGGTCACCAGAGCCTGGCGGAAGTGCGCAGGCACCTCGATGTAGGGCAGCAAACTGCCATCGATGCGCAGCCGGATACCCGTCTTGGCCTTGCCCGGCAGCGGCTCGATGTGGATGTCCGAGGCCTTCTGGTTGTAGGCGTCGATGATGACCTTGTTGACGAACTTGACCAGTTCGTTGTCGGCGGCCGCGGATTCCAGCGCCGAATCGTCGCCCATCTCGTCTTCGCCCGGCGCGGACAGGTCGGCCAGCAATTCATCGATCGAGGCCCCTTCGCCAACGCCATAGAGCTGCGCCAGCGTTTCCTCGAACTCGGTCAGGGTGGTGACGCGGTAGATGAACTTGGACAAGCGCGGGAATACCTGCGGCACGACGCGCGAGCCCCTCACGGCCTCGGGATCGATGCACATCAGCACCAGGCCTTCCGGGGTATCTTCCAGCGGTAGCCAGCCCTGCTCTTCGACGAAATCGCGCTTGAGGACACCCTGCAGCATCTCGGAGCGGATGCGCGACGAATTGAATGGTTCGTAAGCCACGCCAAAGAACTTGGCCAGCGAGGGGCCCATCTGGCTGGGTCGGATGCGGTATTCCGACATCAGCACGTGCTCGACCGGCTTGGCCGCTTCCCGGGCCTTCTGGACGCACTGCTGCAGGTCATCTGCCGACAGCACGCCTTCGGAGATCAGGCCGTCGTACTTGGTCGCCTTGCGCCGCTGGCCTTCATCGGCCTTCTGCATCCGCTGGCGAATCGCAGTGGCCAGCGTCTTGCAAAGCTGGCTGGCCCCTTCGATCTCGAGTTCGCCAAATGGCTGGTCGCTCTTGTTGTTGATGACCTGAAGGACGCCGTGCAGGGTCGACCCTTCCAGGATCGGCACGATCAGCAGCTGCTTGGTGCGGTAGCCCGATCGGCGATCGACTTCCTTGGCGGTCGCAAAGCTCAGCGTCGGGTGAATCCTCTTGAGCGCTTCGTCGTCATACGCGTCGGCGATATTGAGCATCTGCTTGCTCATCGCGGCGTAGCCGGCCAGGCTCTGGGCGCTGATCGGCAATTTGAGGTCCCGACTGGCGTTCAGCCCGGTCTTGAGCTTGGACACGATGGACGTGCGGTCGTCGTTCACCGCATAAAGCGTCAGCCGGTCGGCGTTGAGGAGCTTGCAGATGTCCTGGCTGGTGTCCAGGATGATCTGGTCGAGGTTCTCGGTATCGTGGATCTTGGTGGTGACCTGCTGCAGCTGGCGGAAGAAGAGGGCTTCGAACGTGACCCCGCGCTTGTCCGGGGGCAGCATCTGCGAGTCGAAAAACGCCTGCTCCGCCTGTTTTTCAGGCTTGAGGACGGCATTCATAGCTCGAACTCCTGCCCCGCCCGCAGCCAGCGGATGTCGTGCACAACGTTCGGGCCGAACGGCTGGGTCTGGTCGAACTTCTGGATCTCGCTCATGATCAGTTCGGTTTCGGCCGGCTTGGTGTGCGTGATGTAGATCGGGAAGGACTTGGTCTTGTCGATCAAGTCGAGTTCTTCGGCCAGCACGTGCGGCGACAGGTGCAAGCTGCGCTTGGCCAGCAGCCTTTCGCGATTGCTGAAGGCCGTTTCGATGACCAGCGCAACCACGTTGATCTGGTTCAGGCGTCGCCAGAAGGCCGGATTGCGCTCGGTGTCGCCGGTGAAGACCCAGCAGCCGTTGCCCGATGTGACCGCATAGCCGACGGCCGGCACGGTATGGACGGCGGGCAGGACCTCGATGTGCTTGCCGGTAATCTCCAGCGTCTCGCCGACGCGGATCTCGTGGAAACTGATGAACGGCGCCTCTGGCGTCGGGATGCGGCTGAAATCTGGCCAGATCACGTTGTTGAAGATATGTGCCTTCAAGGCCGCGATGGTGCCGGCCAGGGCGTGGATCTTCACGGGTTTTTGCAGCTGCGATGCGATTGAATCGATCATCAGCGGCAGTGCCGCCACGTGGTCCAGGTGCGAATGGGTCAGCAGGACATGCTCGATGTCCTTCATTTCGTCCAGCGTCAGGTCGCCCACGCCCGTGCCCGCGTCAACCAGAACGTCACGGTCGATCAGGAACGACGTCGTGCGACAGTCCTTGGCGATCGCACCGGAGCAACCCAACACGCGCACCTTCATCAAACGTCCTTACTTAGTTTCGAAATTGGTTGCTCCGTCCCACTCGGGATCGAAAGGAAGCATCCGCATCGAGGCTACACGTTCGGAATACAGTTCGTAAAGGTATTTTTTGGCGTTCATGCGGTGCAGGTTCAACAACAGGACATCGCACTGGTCCCAATCCTGCAACCGGTAGGCCTTGAGCAGCGCCGCCCAGGTCTTGAGCTCGTCGGCGTGGGCCGGTTCGATCCGGTTGGCCGGCGCAAGCGGCCAGAAGATGCCCACCGCCTGCTCTTTACCCTTGACACGAACACGGTCAAGCTCCTGCCAGGCGAAATCGGTGGCCAGCTTGCGTGTGCTTTCGCTCACGACAATGTCCACGCCATAGGCCTTGGACAGGCCCTCCAGCCGCGAGCCGAGGTTCACCGCGTCGCCAATCACCGTGTAGGCCTGGCGAACTTCCGAGCCCATGTTGCCCACGCACATGGTCCCGGTGTTCAGGCCGATGCCGACGCCGATTTCGGGAATACCCTTGGCCCGGTGCTCCTCGTTGATCTTTCGGACCGCGTTGGCCATCTCCATTGACGTCTTCACGGCCAGATGGGCGTGGTTCGGGATGTCCACCGGGGCGCCCCAGAAGGCCATCACGCAGTCGCCCATGTATTTGTCGATGGTGCCGCGGTTCGAGCGAATGATATCGGTGAGCCGGTTGAACACGGAATTGAGCAGCGCCTGCAACTGGGTCGGCTCCATCTGCTCGGACATCTTGGTGAAGCCGCGCATGTCGCAGAACATCACCGTCAGCTCCTTGTTGGTGGCCTTCATGCTGTAGTTCTCGGCGCCCTGCGCCACCATCTCGTCGACCAGTTCGGGTGGCACATAGGTACCGAACATGTGGGCCAGCTCGCGCTTGCTTCGACTCTCGACGAAGTAGCCATAGCTCATGTTCAGGGCGAATGCGGTCATGGTCATCACCGAAGCCGCTGCAAGCGGCAGGATGAGGCCGGCGCCCAGGTAAAGCCAGAAGTTCAGGCCGACCACCAGGGTAATGACGCCGGCGCTGACCAGCACGGCCCGGGTGGCCGTGAGCAGGGGCAGGGCGAATGCCAGCGACAGGCCCGACAGGACCAGAATGATGATGTCGTAACCAACCGCGTAGTCGGGCTTGACGGCAATGCTCTGGTCGAGCAGGCCCGAAATGATATTGGCATGGGTTTCGACGCCTGGATAGGCCTCGCCCACGGGTGTGACGCGCAGATCCTGCAGGCCGGGCGCCGTCGTCCCCACCAGGATGATCTTGTCCTTGAGCGCGCCGGGTGCCAGCCGCTTGGCCAGCACGTCCGCCGCCGAGACGTAACGGAAGGACCCGCCCTTGGGGCCGCCCAGACCGCGGAAAGGAACCAGCGCGCCAACCCGGTCGTCCACCGGGATGGCCATCGTCTTCTGGCCATGGCGCAGCAGGATGCTCTCCAGGCCCCGGTAATTGCGGGCCAGAAACCGTTCCCTCGGAAAGCCCGGCTCGACCGCCGGCAGCTGGACCAGCATGCGGAACATGGCCAGAGACAGCGCCTCGTAGTAACGCCCCTTGTACTCGGCCACCAATGGAATGGACCGCACAACGCCGTCACCATCGACAATCGGGTTGAAGTACCCGGCCATCGGGGCTGATTTGGCCAGTTGCTCGATGTTCGAGCCATAGCCGTTCCAGCTGGTGAAACCGATCGGACGCCCCAGGAGGCTCTCCTTGAGCATCACAGGCGGCGGCAGCGCGCCGGACGTCCGGCCGTCGCGGTCGCTGGTCAAGTAATACCCCATCACCACGGGGCGCTTGTCCAGGGCCTTGGCAAAGAGTGCGTCGTAGTCCAGCGCACCTTGCAGCTGGTTGAGCTTTTCCGTGAAACCAGCCTGGTCCTTCAACTCGGCCTGCGCCAGCTGCTTGAGTCGTTTGAGGCCCGAACTGTCGTCGGCCTCGGCAAACACGACGTCGAATCCGATCAGGTTCACGCCCTGGCGGTCGAACAATTCCGTGACCAGATCGGCCAGGTGATTGCGCCCCCAGGGCCACCGGCCGACTTCTGCCAGGCTTTGCTCGTCCAGATCGACGATCACGATACGCTCGTCCATCGTGCGCGACATCGTGGCGCGCAGCCGCGCGTCGTAAATGATGTCGTCCAGCCGCTGCAGGACACCGATCTGCAAGGCGCCACTGGCGTGCAGAAGCGCGAACAGCAACGGAATCAGGGTGACCGCGATCCGAGGGCCGTGTTTGGAGAGCAGGCTCATGAAGTCCCCAACCCGGCTAGCATGGCATTGGCCCCCGCCCTGAAGGGCGCTCAGGCCTGGACAAACTGCATCTGCGTCCCGGCCAGCTCAAGCAGATCGCCGTTCTTCAGGGTCACTGCTTCGGCGCCGATGGCTGCGCCGTTCAGCGTTGGGCGATTGGCTCCCTCCACATGGGCAACCACAAACCCGTGCGGCCGCTTGGTGATCGCAGCGACCGCAACGCCCGGCTTGCCGATCGTCGTCACCACCTTGACCAGCGGCACCTGGCGGCCTGCGGCAGCACCCGAAAGCACCTTGATTGCCGCCGTAAGGCCGGCCCCGTCGGCCGCGGCCGCTATGGCAGGACTGGCCGCAGCGGCGGGTTGCGCTGCCGGAGCCAAGGGAGGCGGGACTGCGCCGGCCTTCATCATCACCGTCCGTTCGAAGGTCGGACCGGCCGCTTCGTTCACGTACTTGATCTTGTACTTGCCGATTTCGACTGCGTCGTTATTTTGCAACAATTGCTTCTTGACCGCCTTGCCGTTGACGTACGTGCCGTTGGTGCTGTTGAGATCTTCAAGGTAGACCTCGTTGCCGGTCATTTGCAGAACCGCGTGCTCACCACTCACGGCAAGGTTATCGATCACGATGTCGTTGTAAGGCCGTCGACCCAGCGTCGTACGGTCCTTGGTCAACTGCACTTCCTTGATGACGACACCGTCGATCGATACGATCATTTTCGGCATGGTCGACTCCTGTCTAGATAACTTGTTTGAGGAAAACTAGTACCAAAGACTATTTTCCCAGCAATCTGGAAATCAAGCCCCGTTTCTTGGCACCGCTATTGGCCTGGGCCAGCAGTACCGAAATATTGTCCCTGCCGCCGTTGGCATTGGCCGCATCCACCAGCTGCACCACCTTCTGCTCCAACGGCGTGTCGCTCTCCATGATTTGCGCCAGGCCCTCATCATCCACCATGTCGGACAACCCGTCCGAGCACATCAGGTAGATATCGCCTGGTTCGACCTTCAGTTCGTTGACTTCCAGCAACACCGCATCCTCGACGCCGAGCGCGCGGGTCACCAGGTTCTTGTTGGTCGAGACCGCTGCCTGCTCCGCCGTGATCAGGCCGGCATCCATTTGCTCCTGCAACAGCGAATGGTCCTTGGTGATCTGCGCAAATTCCGTCCCGCGCAGGCGGTAACAGCGGGAATCGCCGATGTGGCCGAGCAGGAGCCGCCCATCCTGGAATACACCCATGACCAGCGTCGTCCCCATTCCACTGTAATGCGGGTTCGAATTGGCGGCGTTGAAAATGGAACGGTTGGCGTTGTCCACGCAGATCTCCATCGCCCGGCGCACCTCGCGGGCGTTCGCATGGCGGCCGGCTTGCGACAGCCATCGGCCCAGCTCCGACTTGATGAAGGTGGTCGCCATCCCGCTGGCGATCTCGCCGGCGTTGTAACCACCCATGCCGTCGGCCAGGATTCCCAATCGCACCGCCTCGTCGAAGGTGACCGAATCCTCGTTGTTCTCGCGTGCGAGACCCGGGTCGGTACGTATGCAAAACTCGTAATTCATGGTAGCGCGGGTGATCTCACTGGCCGTTCTTGTCGTCGCCGGGAGTGGCGGGACCGGAGCCGGCGGGCCTGTTGAACATGGCCGTTTTTTCGTAAGATGCGTCGCCTTCCTGCTCGAGTTTGGGTGCCGGATGATAGCCGGGTCCTGGGGCCGCGGTCCCGGGAGCGGCAATGACGGTGGCTTCGAACGTCGGCGCCGGTGCGCCCGTGGCAGGTGCGTCCATCACCATGGTGCGGCCAGGATCGTCGCCCGATCCCGCAGGAGTGGCGGGCGCGGCAACAGCCTGCGCCGGCAGGGAAAAGGCTGCCGTTGCACCCGGTACAGCAGACGAAATGGGTGCGCCGACGGCGCCACCGGAAAGCTCGGCGATGATCTGCTTCAGGTCGCCGGCGAACTGCTCGCCATCCTGATAGCGGGTTTCCGATCGCTTGCTCAAAGACAGCGCAACCACATGCGCCAGCCGCTCGGGAAGGTCCTGACGGAATGTGCGTACGTCCGGCGCGTCTTCATTGGCGATCTTGTACATCAGTTCGGCCATCGAGTCGCCGCGGAAGGGCAGCACGCCCGTGAGCATCTGGAACAGCATCACGCCGAGCGAATACAGGTCCGAGCGGCCATCGACCTTCTTGCCGGCGATCTGCTCGGGTGACATGAAGCTGGGAGTCCCGAGCACCAGGCCCGTCTTGGTCTTGCTCGAGTCGGTGATGCGGGCAATGCCGAAGTCGGTGACCTTGACAGTGTCGCTGTCGAACTCGTACATGATGTTCGCCGGCTTGATGTCGCGATGCACAACGTTCTGGCGATGGGCGTAGGCCAGTGCCTCGGCCACGCGCGCGACGATCGACAGCACCCTGGGAACCGGCAGCAACGCCGCTTCCTTGCAGAAGTCGACCAAGTCCTTGCCCTTGAGAAATTCCATCGCGATGTACGCCAGGTCGTGCTCCTCGCCGGCGTCGAAGATCGTCACGATGTTCTGGTGCTGAAGGCGGCCCGCGGTCTCGGCTTCGCGGAAGAAGCGCTCGCGCGCATCGGTCAGCTCGTCGCCTTCGAATTCCTGGCTCAGCGCCATGGTCTTGATTGCCACCACGCGGCCGATCTTGGGATCCTTGCCCAGGTAGACCACCCCCATGGCGCCCTTGCCCAGCTCCTTATCGACCTGGTAGCGGCCCAGCATGGGCTTTTCGACGGCGCCACCATCCAGCAGCATGGTGCCGCCAGGGTGGCTGCCGCCGCCGCCCAGGATGACGGTCTCGGACAGGTTCTTGGCACGGTTCAGCTTCGTCTGCAGATCCTTGTAGTCCTTGTTCCACGCAGCCATGTGCTCGTAGACGGCCTGCGCCTTGTTGAACTGGCGCTTGCGTTCGAAATCGAGCGCCAGGTTGTACAGGTTGTCCATGAGCGCGTCGGCCATGGGCACGCGCCTGAATCGGTCGAACGCCATGTCCAGCTGGCCCTGGCCTTGCAACGCCAGCCCCATCATGCGGTTGGTTTCCGCCGATTCGTCGTCCGACTTGAGCTTGCCGGCCTCGGTCATCAGGAACCGCTTGGTGGTCAGCCCCAGGTGGCCGATCAGCAGCAAGGTGGCCGGCAAGACCAGCTGCAGCCAGGTGGCCGTGCTGGCCAGCAGGGCGAACTCGGTGCCCAGCAGGGCCATGAACAGGATCGCGGTGGCGGCACCGGCCAGTCCGGCCGACAGCCGGGGCATCGCCAGCACAAGGTAAGCCGCCACGACGAGGAACACCAGCAGCGACGCGATGTCGCCCCAGACCGGCTCGACGATGAACTGCTCATTCAGAATGCTCGAGGTGATGTGGGCCATCATCTCGACGGGTGACAGACCCGCGTAGCCGGGGGTCGGAAAGACCGTGCCCACGCCCACGGCCGTCGCGCCGATCAGGACGATTTTGCCGGCGTACTTGCTGGCCGGTATCTTGCCGTTGAGCACGTCGTAAAACGAATCCACGGCAAAGGCCGGCCGGCCGTCGTGGCCCTTGTAGAACTGCGGCAGCATCCGCGCGAGTTCATCGGTCTTGATGCGCAGCTTGCCGATCTGGACTGCCTCGCCGGCGTGCAGCTTGATGTCGCCAGGGCCCAGGTTCAGGCTGTGGGCGGCGGCGAGCAGCGCCATGGACGGCACGGCCTTGCCGTAATAGTTCACCAGCAGCAGTTCCCTGCGCACGGCCCCATCGACGTCGTTGTACTGGTTCAGGTGGCCGACACCGGCGGCGGCGCCACCGATCACATCGATCGGTTCCTGCACCTTGATCGCGGGGAAGGAAAAGCCAGTGTTCTCGTCCATCGCGCTTTTCAGGGCAAAAGCGGGCAACGGCTTGTCCGACTTGCCCAAGGGCTCGCCCAACTCGAAGAACGAGGGGATCAGGACGTTGGCTGCCTTGCCCATGCTGGCGGCCAGCTTGCCGTCAGTGTCCAGAGACAGTTCGGCCTCGGCGATGACTTTGCCAATCTGTTCGGCCAGGCCGGTCTGGGCGCCCTCGCCGGCCGGGCCCAGCGTCTCCTTGATCTTGCGGATGAAGACCAGTCCCGCGTCGGTCTGGGGCTCGAAGAAGAACACCGTATGAACGATCGTCTTGGCCTTGGCTTCGGTCAGCTTGTCGATCAGGTCGGCATGGACGCTGCGCGGCCAGGGCCAGCGCCCGATATTGGCGATGCTCTGGTCATCGATCGCGATGATCGCGATGCGGTCCGAGGGCTGCCTGCTGCTGCTGCTGCTGGCGAAATCATAATAACGGCGTTCAGCGGTGCCGATCAGGTCGGTTGCCCGGTAGAGGATGAAGACCCCCAGCACGATAAGGACAGCGACGAACCAGTCCGACCGCCAGAACTGGCTGTGTCTTGCCCACGAAGATTTACTCACTTCCCCGCCCCTTGTCCAGTTAGCTGACCGACACTGCGGTTATGCACAGCATCCCACACCCGCGACGCCAGCGACAGGGTGCAGGGCTCCCGATTGGACGTTAACAGACGGCAAAGCAGCGGACAAGGGACTTTGTCGCAACGCTACTACGAATTGTTGCAAATGCACACGCCACTGCCGGACGCGCCGACGCGGGCGCGTACGTGAAGCCGCCGGTCAGCCCGCCTGTTTGCTCAGCACGCGCGCCTGGATCGCCTTGCCGAGCACGATCACGATGGCTGCGCCGCAGGCAGCTGCGGCATAATGCACCCAGCCGCGGCCGACCATCAGGTCCTGCAGGACCGCATCGCTGGCGATGGTTTCGCCCCCGACCCAGCCGATCAGAGCGGCCCCAATGGTGACGATGATCGGAAAGCGCGCCATCAGCCTGATCATCAGGGTACTGCCAAAGATCACCAGCGGGATACTGATTGCCAGGCCCAGAATCAAAAGAACCGTGTTTCCTTTTGCCGCGGCGGCCACGGCGATCACGTTGTCCAGGCTCATGATCAGGTCGGCGATCAGGATGGTGCGCACGGCCGACTTGAGATCGGCCTGGTGGTGACTGGCAGAACTGTCCCCTTCGTCCTCGTCGCCGAGCAACTGCACTCCGATCCACAGCAGAAGCAAGCCCCCCACGATTTGCAGGTATGGCAACGCCAGCAGCGTCGCGGCAACCACCGTGAGCACGATGCGCAGGCCCACCGCTGCGCCGGAGCCCCAGAACACCGCCTTCTTCTGCTGCTTGAGCGGCAGGGCGCGCGCGGCCATCGCTATCACGACTGCGTTGTCGCCCGACAGGATGATGTTGACCCAGATGATCGTCAGCAGGCCAATCCAGAATTCCGAGGTAGCCAGCATGTCCATGCAGATCTCCGTTGCAGCAGAAGCAAAAAAGCGCCTGGGCCGGCAGGCCCGCGGCGCTTGCGCATGCTTGCAACAAGTCTATCGGGCGGGTGCGGCCGCCTGGTTCGTAGTTCTGCTTACAGCATCGCCCTGAGCAGCTTGGCCATCTCGGAAGGGTTGCGAGTGATCCTGAAGCCGCACTCCTCCATGATGGCCAGCTTTGCGTCGGCGGTGTCGGCGCCACCGGAAATCAGCGCCCCGGCGTGACCCATGCGCTTGCCAGCGGGCGCCGTGACGCCGGCAATGAAACCGACGATTGGCTTCTTCATGTTGTCCTTGCACCAGCGGGCGGCATCCGCCTCGTCCGGCCCGCCGATCTCGCCGATCATGATGACGGCGTCGGTATCCGGGTCATCGTTGAAGGCCTTCATCACGTCGATGTGCTTGAGGCCGTTGATCGGGTCGCCGCCAATGCCCACCGCGGTGGACTGGCCCAGGCCAATTTCGGTGATCTGGGCCACGGCCTCGTACGTCAGCGTGCCCGAGCGGGAAACAACGCCGATGCGGCCCTTGCGGTGGATGTGGCCGGGCATGATGCCGATCTTGATCTCGTCCGGCGTGATCAGGCCAGGGCAGTTCGGGCCGAGCAGCAGCGTTTTCTTGCCGCCCGCCGCTTCCTTGGCGCGCATCTTGTTGCGCACTTCGAGCATGTCGCGAACAGGAATTCCCTCGGTAATACAGATCGCCATGTCGAGGTCGGCTTCTACAGCTTCCCAGATGGCAGCGGCGGCGCCCGGTGGCGGCACGTAGATCACCGACACGGTGGCGCCGGTTTGCGATGCG
>JANYAN010000289.1 GCA_025361305.1 Burkholderiales bacterium | reverse complement strand
CAGGCGCTGTGGACGGCCGCTCACGAAAATCTGCCCGTCACCTTCGTAGTCATGAACAATCGCGAGTACAATGTGCTCAAGAATTTCATGCGCTCGCAAACCAGTTATTTGTCTGCTCAAAGTAATAAATTCATCGCCATGGATATCGACCTGCCGCCGATCGATTATCTCGCCCTCGCCACCTCCATGGGCGTCCCCTCTCGCCGCGTCGAACGCGCCAGCGACATTGCCCCAGCCATCGAAGCCGGCATCGCTTCACGCAAAGCCAATCTGGTCGAAGTCATCATTAGCGCTGGGTAATCGACTCGGCGAAGCCGGCAGCATCTCTGTTTACACAGCGTTTACTTGTCGGGCGACCGCGCATGCCAAGTGTCTCCTGCATGCAACCCTCCTCCAAGCGCCTGCACGTCGCGGTTCGCCTGCTCGCCGCGCTTTCTTTTTCCACGGTGGGCATCGCCTGCGTGACCCAAGCGCACCAGCGCCACGCGCCCACCTCCGTTGCTCCTGCGCCCACGCCTGATGCGACGCCCCGCACCGCAGAGCCTCAACCCAAGGCAGAACCAGCGTGGGCATCAGGATCCAAAACCATGGCATCGCCGATCATCGTCACGCCGACCATGTCGGCACGGCTGGTTCAACACCCGGCTTTTCTCTCTGACTCAAAATCTTCAGCAGCGCCGCTGCTCACCCCTGGAAATATACTGACGGTTGACGAAGCGCCGACCCCTGAATCCTCCGTGCCGATGCCGCAATCCAGGATTCCGGCAAACCCACCACCCAACGCTCAGCCATGATGATCGTCACCAACGCGCTGCTGGGCCTGGCGGCTCTCGCGGTTGCCTTCATTCCCCTTGAACGCGCTTTTCCTCGCTGGCCTCAGCAAAAAGTATTTCGCCCACACTGGCACATCGATCTCACCTTTCTGCTCGGACAATACCTATTATGGGGGGTTTTGGTTTTTGCCGGTCTATCATGGCTACAGATCCAGCTTCACGTCTATATGCCCGCTTCCTGGCGCAGTGTGGTCAGTCTGCAACCCTGGTGGCTCCAAGCCCTGGAAATCATCGCGCTCTCGGATTTCCTCGTCTATTGGGGACACCGCTGGCAGCATCAGTCGGCGTTTCTGTGGCGTTTTCATGCGGTGCATCACAGCGCCGAACACTTGGATTGGCTGGCTGCGCATCGCGAACACCCGCTCGACACCGTCTATACGCTGACGCTGATCAACGCTCCGGCACTGCTCCTCGGTTTTGATCTAGCCCCGCTTGCCGGATTTTTGGCATTTCGCGGCTTTTGGGCCATCGTCATCCACAGCAATGTCTCGTTCCGTCTCGGCTGGCTGGGCACCATCATCGGTTCACCGCAATTGCACCATTGGCATCACCATCAAGCCCGTGACTCCGGCAATTACGCCAACATCTCCCCACTCATGGACGTGTTATTCGGCACCCATCGCGCCGTCGACAGCGAACCACATTTAGGCCTCGACCACCCCGGCCCCACCAATTACCTCGCCCACCTCGTCATCCCACTACTGCCTACACCACGAAATCCCCAGGTAATGCCTTCCCAAGGGGCAGCGCCAGAGGCGGGTTTGTTGGGGGCGGGCCGCCTGATACGGCCCCCCCAACTAAGAGCGGATGGTGAGGGATTCGAACCCCCGGAACCCTTACGGGCTCGTCTGTTTAGTAAACAGATGCTTTAGGCCGCTCAGCCAACCATCCAGAGGCGTGCTACGCCGGTCAGGATCTGAAACTTTTTCCCGTGCGCAAGGTTCAGCGCAACACCGGGATGGTCAGCGGACCCATGGGCATCACCGCCACCGGCAACTTGGAGGCGCCGTGTTTGGCGCGCAATTCGTCGAGGGTGCGGCCGAGGTCGGCGGTGTGCCTGGTGCGGGTCACCGCCTGGTCGGCGGCGGGCAACGACGAGTGCAGCACGATGTCCGCCTGCTCCAAACATTGCAGCAAGGTCTGGACCTGCCATTGGTCGTGGGGCGTCTTCTCACTGGCAAGGATGCCTTTCAGCAGCTCTGCGCTGCTGCGCGGATCACTGAGCAATTTCCGGAATTCGCCTTCATTGGGGAGACCGGCGTTGCAGCGGCTGGCCACCACGATGGTGCCGCCGCGCTCGACGATGCGTGCCGCCGCCGAGATGCCTTTCACCGTCTGGTAGAAGTTCTGATCGAGGGGATAGCCCGAGTTGGTGGTCACCACCACGGGGAAGCGCCGTGCCAC
>JANYAN010000109.1 GCA_025361305.1 Burkholderiales bacterium | reverse complement strand
CCCTGATAACCGGACTGATGGCAATGCACGCACCCGACCGGGCCGCGGAAGCTGGCCGGCGCAGCGAAGAGTGCGGGGAAGCGTCGCTGGAGCGACGAGACCGTCGAAGCGATCGGCGCCGGTACCGGCTCGGCCCTCGCGCATTGGACACAGAGTTTTCGAACGAGTCGCTGCGCCTGGACGCCGCGCAGGGAAGAGGAGATGAGAAAACGCTCCACCCCCAGGTCGATCATCCGCACCACGGCGGAGATGGCGTCGTTGGTGTGCAGGGTGGAGAAAACCAGATGGCCGGTGAGCGAGGACTGCACCGCAATCTCGGCGGTTTCCAGGTCGCGGATCTCGCCGATCATGATCACGTCCGGGTCCTGGCGGACAATGGAGCGCAGGCCAGAGGCAAAGGTCAGGCCGATCTCGGAGCGGACCTGGATCTGGTTGATCCCGTGCAACTGGTACTCCACCGGGTCTTCCACGGTGATGATCTTGTTGTCGCCGGTGTTGATCTGGTTGAGCGCGCAGTACAGCGAGGTGGTCTTGCCGCTGCCCGTGGGGCCCGTGACGAGCACGATGCCCTGCGGCCGCGACACGAGCTTCTGCACGATCGCGAGGTCCGCCGGCTGCAGGCCGAGATTCGCGATGTCGGCCGGATTGCGGTACTGGTCGACGATGCGGATCACGACCTTTTCGCCGTAGGTCGTGGGCAGCGTCGAGACGCGGAGCTCGATCGGCCGACATCGCGAATCTCGGCCTGCAGCCGGCGGACCTCGCGATCGTGCAGAAGCTCGTGTCGCGGCCGCAGGGCATCGTGCTCGTCACGGGCCCCACGGGCTCGGGCAAGTCGACGACGCTCTACTCGTTCCTCAAGTACATCCAGCACGAGACGCGCAACCTGGTCACGGTCGAGGACCCGGTCGAGTACCAGCTCCCGGGCGTGAACCAGGTCCATGTCGACGAGAAGGCGAAGAAGACGTTCGCGGGCTCGCTGCGCGCCATCCTGCGCCAGGACCCGGACGTGATCATGATCGGCGAGATCCGCGATTACGAGACCGCCCACATCGCCATCCAGGCCTCGCTCACCGGCCACCTGGTGCTGGCCACGCTGCACACCAATGACGCCGCGAGTGCCGTGACCCGCCTGACCGACATGGGCGTCGAGCCGTTCCTGTTGAGTTCTTCGCTGCTGGGCGTGCTGGCCCAGCGGCTGGTGCGCAAACTCTGTGTGCATTGCAGGGGGCCTGGCTGCGCCGAGTGCGGCCTGACGGGCTACCAGGGGCGTACCGGCGTGTTCGAGTTGATGGTGGCCAATGACGCCATCCGGGCCCAGATTCACAATCGGGCCGCGGAAGCCGAAATCCGGGCCGCTGCGTTGGCCGTGGGCATGACCCTGATGCGCGATGACGGCGAGCGGCTGGTGCGCGAGGGCGTCACCTCGCGCGAAGAACTGGTTCGGGTAACGCGGGAATAGCGCTGTGCACTTGACATTGATCAAGGCCCCCGGGTGCCAAGTGCCCACACTCATTGGTGTTGAACAGGCGTGAAAGACTGCGGCACGGACGCAGCGGCGCCCTCTCCCACCAGCCAAGGACACCCAGGCATGACCCCACCCCTGCAAGGCGCCGAGGTCGCACTGCCGGTAACGGCACTGCCCTCGCTGGGCCCGCTGCCGATTCCCCGCTACCTCGAGCAGGTGTACTGGTGGGCCTACGTCCATCCCAACGCTGTGCATGTGTTTGAGCGCGAGTGGCTGGTCAACCTGATCCTGTTCGGCAACTACGGGCGCCTGCGCGACGCCGCGCTGGACGATCTGGGCGAAACCATCCGGGGCCGAACGCTCCAGGTGGCCTGCGCGTACGGCAACCTGACGCCCAGGCTGCAGCAACGCCTGGCCCCTGAAGCCCGTCTGGACGTGGTCGACATCCTGCCAATCCAGCTCAAGAACCTGGGCAGCAAGCTGGGCAGCGATGAACGCATCGCGTTGCTGCAGGGCGATTCGTCCTCGCTCGCCGCCGCCGACGCAAGCTATGACCAGGTGCTGCTGTTCTTCCTGCTGCACGAGCAGCCGGAACCTGTGCGCAGAGGCTCGCTGGCCGAGGCGATGCGGGTGGTCAGGCCCGGCGGCAAGATCGTCATCGTCGACTACCACCGGCCGGTGCCGCTGCACCCCCTTCGCTTGCTGATGCGCAGCGTGTTCCACCGTCTCGAGCCCTATGCAATGGACCTGTGGGACAACGAGGTCGAGACATTCCTGCCCGCTGGCCAGAGACCGGCTTCGATCACCAAGAAGACGTGGTTTGGCGGTCTCTACCAAAAACTGGTTCTGGTGCGCTGATGGAAACCTTCAAGGCCGATGTTGCAATCATTGGCGCCGGCGGCGCCGGCCTGAGGGCGGCCATCGCCGTGGCCGAGGCCGACCCCACGCTGACCATCGCGCTCGTCTCCAAGGTCTACCCCATGCGCAGCCACACGGTGGCCGCCGAGGGCGGCGCCGCCGCGGTGACACAGGCGCATGACAGCCTGGAGGCGCATTTTCATGACACCGTGGCCGGTGGCGACTGGCTGTGCGATCAGGACGTGGTCGAGTATTTCGTCGGCCAGGCCCACGAAGAAATGGTGCAGATGGAGCACTGGGGCTGTCCCTGGAACCGCACCGAGGATGGCCGTGCCAATGTGCGCGCCTTTGGTGGCATGAAGATCGAGCGCACCTGGTTTGCCGCCGACAAGACCGGCTTCCACATGCTGCACACGCTGTTCCAGACGTCGATCAAATACCCGTCGATCAAGCGCTTTGACGAGCACTTCTGCGCTGACCTGGTGGTCGACCAGGGTCGCGTTCAGGGCGTGGTGGCCATCAACATCGCCAGTGGCGAGTTCCTGCTGGTCCAGGCCAAGTCGGTGATCATCGCCACGGGCGGGGCCGGCCGGGTTTTTCGCGAGAACACCAATGGAGGCATCGTCACTGGTGACGGCATGGCGCTGGCCTATCGCCACGGCGTGCCGCTGCGCGACATGGAATTTGTGCAGTACCACCCAACCTGCATGCCGGGCACCGGCCTGCTCTTCACCGAAGCGTGTCGCGGCGAGGGCGGCTTCCTGCTCAACAAGGACGGCTATCGGTACCTGCAGGATTACGGCCTCGGGCCGGCCGAGCCCACGCCTCGCAACAAGGCCATGGAACTGGGCCCGCGCGACCGGCTCAGCCAGGCCTACTGGCACGAGAAGCAGAAAGGCCGCACGATTGCCGGCCCGCATGGCGCCGTGGTGCATCTCGACCTGCGCCATCTGGGCGAAAAGAAACTGCGTGAGCGGCTGCCGCAGATCTACGAACTGGCGCTGGAATACCTGGGCGTCGATCCGGCCAAGGCGCCGATCCCGGTGCTTCCGGCGGTGCATTACACGATGGGCGGCATCACCGCCGATTCCAGGACGGCCTCGCCTTTGCCGGGCCTGTATTCGGCTGGCGAATGCTCCAGCGTTGGCATCCATGGTGCCAACCGGCTGGGTTCGAACTCGCTGACCGAGTTGCTGGTTTTCGGCAAGCTGGCCGGCACGCAGGCCGCTGCTTATGCAAAGACGGTTGCACATGGCGATGCCGCGGCCATCGGGGCCCGGGCCGAGGATGCACGCAGCCGCGCGCTGTCCATCGTCGAACGACGGGGCCGTGGCGAACGCACCGCCACACTGCGCCGCGAAATGGCCAAGAGCATGGAGGACGGCTGCGGCATCTACCGCACCGCATCGACGATGCAGGCCACTTGCGACAAGCTGGCCGAACTGAAGCAGCGCTTCCGCAACGTGCAGGTGGACGATCACTCGAAGGGCTGGAACACCGACTGGCTGCTGGCCATCGAACTGGGTTATCAGCTCGATGTGGCGCAGGCGATGGCCCATTCGGCCCTGAACCGCCGGGAATCGCGCGGCTCGCACCAGCGGCTGGACGGCTACGAGCAGCGCGACGACGTGCAGTTCCTGCAGCACAGCCTGGCCGCGTATGCGGGTGACGACGCGCCTGTCATCAGCTACGGCCCGGTGAAGATCACCAGCTCGCCGCCCGGCACGCGTGCCTATGGCGCGGCCGGCGACAAGGCCGATGCCGAACGCAAGGCCAGGGAGCCCGCGCATGCATGAGCCCATGACGATCGAGATCCAGGTGCTTCGCTATCGGCCCGAGGAAGAAGACAAGCCGGTGTGGCAGTCGTACACCGTGCCGTATACCGATGACATGTCCGTGCTGCAAGGCCTGCAGCAGATCAAGGACGAGCAGGATGGAACCCTCAGCTTTCGCTGGTCCTGCCGGATGGCCATTTGCGGCAGCTGCGGCATGATGGTCAATGGCAGGCCCGAGCTGTCTTGCAAGACTTTCCTGCGCGATCTTCTGCCCGGGCCGGTGCGCATTGAGGCGCTTGCGAATTTTCCGATCGAGCGCGACCTGATCGTGGATGTCGGCCAGTTCGTCAAGAAGCTCGAGGGCATCAAGCCCTACCTCATTCCCAAAGAACCGCGGGCGCTGGCGCAAGGCGAATATCTGCAGACGCCTCACCAGCTCGAACAGTTCGAGCAGTACAGCTCGTGCATCAATTGCATGCTGTGCTATGCGGCATGCCCGCAGTTCGGGCTCAACCCCGACTTCACCGGGCCTGGCGTGCTGGCGCTGCTGCACCGCTACAACGCCGATTCGCGCGATGGCGGGCAGCGGGAGCGCGCCGAGGTGCTCAACGCCGAAGACGGCGTGTGGACCTGTACGGCCGTGGGCTACTGCTCGGTTGTCTGCCCCAAGGGCGTCGACCCGGCCAACGCCATCAACCAGAACAAGGTCAACAGCGCGAAGGATTATTTTCTGCGCTTCCTCTCGCCGCACGGAGGTAAGGCATGAACCAGAAGACTGGCGCGAACCCGCCCTACGTGAGAACGATGAATCGCTGGTGGCTGCGCGATCCGTACTTCGTGCGCTACATGGTGCGCGAAACAACCGCTTTCGCTGTCGCCGTGTATGCCATCGTGCTGACCGTAGGCACGGTGCGCCTGGCCCAGGGCGAAGCAGCATGGAATGGCTGGCTTGATGCCCTGCGGTCTCCGGTGTCGATACTGCTGCACGGGGTGCTGCTGGTCGCCATGGTGGTCCATGCCAAGAGCTGGTTCGACATCATGCCCAAGACCATGCCGATGATTTTCATAGGTGGGCATCGGCTGGCGCCCTCAGCCGTGACACGCGCCGGCTGGGCGGCCACGTTTGTGGCCTCGGTCGCGTTGTTCGCCCTGGCCTGGTGGTGGCGGCCATGAAGCGCTCCAATGCCCCCATCTTCTGGCTGCTGTTCGGCGCCGGCGGCATGTTGTCGGCGTTGCTGGGCACGATGCTGGTCTTCATCACCGGCATCGCGGTGCCACTGGGCTGGCCGCTTCCATCAAGCCTGCTGGACTATCCGCGCACGCTTGCGCTGGCGCAGCACTGGATGGGCAAGGGCTTCGTGCTTGCCGTCATCGCGCTGTTCGCCTGGCACGCTGCGCACCGCATCCTGTGCAGCGTGCACGACCTGGGAATCCACAAAGGCATTGCCGCCAAGCTGGTCTGCTACGGCTGCGCGATGGCCATGACGCTGGTCGCCGCGGCCAGCCTGTTGTCACTGGGCTTCTGACGCATCCAAGGGGATAATCGGCGGGTCCCCTGCCCAGCGCCGCCGCAGTGCCTCCCACTAACAGTTTTCCCAGTTTTATTCGTTGGCCGGTCTACCTGATGGCCGCCGCCGTTGCCGTGTCGGTCGCCGTCACCGGCCTGGCGAAACTGCTGCTGCTGCTGGCCGGCACGGGTTTGCTGATCCGGACCATGACGCGGCGCCAGAAACAGTCGCTGGCCAGGGACCCGTACACGACCTACGCCGTCATTCTGATGATCGGTGCGCTGGCATTGAGCGTGACCTACAGCAGCGCGCCCCTGCCCGAGGCGATCGGTGACATGGGCAAGTACGCCAAGCTGTTGGTGATCGTGATGGTGCCGCTGCTGCTGCGCACACGCCGCGCGGCCCTGACGGCACTGGTCGTGTTTGCCGCGGCGCAGTCTTTCGTCCTGCTCAGCTCATACCTGCTGAGCCTGGGTCTGAGCCTGCCCTGGGTCTTCGGCGTTGACCGCACGTCCGTGGGCACTGTGTTTTCGGGCCAGCTCGACCAGGCGATCATGACTGCGGGCTTCAGTGCCCTTTGCTGGCACCTTCGGCGTGAATTCCCCGGCCGCTACGGCCCGGCCCTGGCCATCGGCCTGGCCGTGGCTGGCGCGGTGAACGTCCTGTTCCTGATGCCAGGGCGCACCGGGCAGGTGGCGCTGATCGCGGCGATGTCATTCGCATTGTTCACCGCGCTGCAGGGCCGGGCCCGCGTGGTGGTGCTCCTGCTTCCTTTGGTGATGGTCGCCTTCGCCATGTTTGTTTCGCCCATGTTCCGCGACCGTGTCGTGGCCGTGGCTACCGAATCGCAGGCCTACCGTGAGGGCGACCGGTCACCCACTTCGTCCGGTCTTCGACTGAACTATTGGTACCGTACAGCACAGGCCATCGGGCAGAGCCCGCTGATCGGCTATGGCGCTGGCAGCTGGCCCTATGAATTCACGCGGCTGGATGGCAAGCCGGCTACGGCTCGCAATCCGCACCAGGAATTCCTCATGTGGGGCATCCAGCTGGGGCTGGCAGGTATCGCGCTCCTGGCCCTGTTCTTCGTTGCCGTGATCAGGGACTGCCGGCGCTTTCCAGAGCCCGTGCGCACAGCAACCCAGTCGTTCGTTGTCGTGCTGTTTGTCGCCTGCCTGTTCAATTCAATCCTGTTCGACGCCCTGATCGGCGACTACTTCTGTGTCGTCCTGGGCATCCTGCTGACGCTGGGCCTTACCAGTACCAATTACAGCGGATTGCGTGCCGAGACGAACCAGGTGCTCGATGGTGCCCACACCCCGTCGGCGCGCACGTAGCGTGACAGCGTCTTTCTCAATGCGACGATGACTTCGGGCTTCAGGCGCACGCCCTCGTCGCCGGCCAGCCGGATGATTTCGCCGGCCGGCCCCAGGGCCATGGCAAATTCGACCGCCTCGGCAATGTCGCATCCGATGCAGATATCGGCATCGAAGCGCTCGAAAGTAATGCGCTCATAGCCCACGCCGCGCAGCATGGTGCTCACCATGTCCGGCCCCGCCATGGAAAACGGACCAGGGCCACAGTGCACCTGGTCTGTGTCTTCGTGCGAGACCACGGGCACTATTTCCTTGACGCACAGCTCAGCGTCGTGCAGCCAGGGGTTTTCTTCACGCCGGCGCCAGACGATCATCGTCAGCCCAGCGCCGGGTTTGAGCGCCTTGCGTATGTTGCGCATGGCCGCGCCGGGGAGCGTGAAGAACATCGTGCCAAAGCGCGAGAACGCCGCGTCGTACGGTCCGCGCAAATCGTCGCCCTGTACGTCGGCGACGAGGAAGCTGGCGTTGCCTACCCCCGCCTGGACCGCCTCCTGCGTGGCGGCATCGATGAAGTTGCTGGCGCAATCCACTCCGACCGCCGCACCACCGGGCAAGACCTGCCTGGCGATCAGCCGCGTGCTGTCGCCGAACCCACACCCCACATCGAGCACCCGGGCGCCGGGGCGCGGCGGATGGCGCGCGAGGGCCTCGTTGCTATGCGGCGCAAGCCCGTCGATCAGCAGGTGCTTGAACCGGCAGAATTTCTCGAACAGAACCGTGTTCCACGCCTCGATGACGACGTCGTTGGCTCCAGCCATGATGACGCTCCTGAAGTTGCGGCAAACTCACTCTGGTCCGGCACCCCCGGCGCACCGCTAGCCGTGGATTGCAAGGGCCGCGGCGACGATCAGTTCGGCGGCCTGGGCCGGCGTCAGAAGATCGGTCGAGACCGTGATGTCGTAGTGCTCTGGCAGTTCGCGCTCGACATCGTAGAAACGTTCGAGGTAGTCGGCGCGGTCTTCATCGCTCTGCAGGATCGCCTCCTCGGCTTCCTCAAGGGTCTTGCTCTCGGCGAACGCCAGTCGGCCGGCGCGTACCGGCAGCGACCCCGTCACGAAGGCCCGCAGTACGTCGTCGCGCTTGCCCAGCGCGTACGACGCGGCGTGCGCGACGATCACCACGTTGCCCTGGGCCGCGGTTTCCAGAATGGCCTCACGGATCAGGCCGCGCAGTTGCTCGCTGCGCAGCGGCATCGCATCGGGGTCGGGGATGTAGGCGTCGCCGTAGCCCACCATGCTGCCGCCCCGGCCGATCTCGTCGATCAACTGCTCCAGGAACGACTTGCGCCGTTCGGCGTCGGCCACTTCGACGGGATCGAGTTTGCGGCGCTCGGCGGCGCGCGAAATGATCTCCTCGTCGACGCGGCGGAATCCCAGTTCCTTGGCCACGAGGATTGCAACCTCATCGGCACCAGCGCAGATTGCGCGGGACAAACAGATGACACGTGCGCTCATTCCGTCCTCCTGTCGGGGGTTGCTTATAGATGTAACCGCGCCATTATGGCCTTGAAGCGGGACAGGCAGACCCGGCCCTATCCCTTGATCATGAACAGCCGCACCAGCAAAGCCGCACCGCACAATCCGGCGAGCACGCCGGCCCCGACGAGGATCCTGTACTGAAGGGCGACCACGGCGTCGTAGGCGGTTTCGGTGGGTTCAATGACGCTCTGGTAGTCGAGTTGAAAGTTGGTCTTTTCCCAGATCCGGTCGGGTGACTTACGGTCGGCGCTGGAGCCACCGGGAACTCCGAAGATGGCACGCCACGCCATCTGGAAAGCCCCCGCGGTTGCGGCCGTGCCGGCGAAGAAAACGAACACGGGCCATAGCCAGTAGACGCCGCGCAGGAAAAAGACGGCCACCGCACCACCGACAAAAGGGACCAGCAGGATCATTGTTCTCTTCATGGCGTCTGGCTCGCTGAGAAAAACTGATCGTATTCTGCCCACGTAAAGTTGTCCACGGTCAGCGGCCCTGCATGCGCACCCAGTGCACAGAACACCTCATTGACGAGGCGCAAAGCGTGCACTCGCACAGCCGTGCCGTGCCGTCGATAGCCATACGCTATTTATTGCTTTGCGGTAACGTTTGGTTGCGTCAGGTTACATCCGATCTTCGTTGCTAGTATCGTTTTGCCATGCCGCAAGCTTTGCTTCCACCTCCTGTCATTTCAGGCGCCGCCGCCTGGACTGGGGCGGACATGGCCAAGAACCCGGGCGCGTGGCTGGTGCAGCTTTCGGCCGGGGATATCGCCGACCTGGAGGCAGCCGCCCGCCAATACCTTTCTCTGGGGCGCGATGTGGGGCAGATCAGCGCATCCGACTTTCCGCTGCGCACGTTTGGCGACCCCTTGAAGAGGCTGCGGCACAAGCTGCTGCATGGCAACGCCGTGGAGGTTTTGCGCGGGCTGCCCATGGAGCGTTACACGCTTGAGTTTGCTGCCACCATCTTCTGCGGTATCGGTGCACATCTGGGTAGTGCGCGTTCGCAAAATGCCAGCGGTCATATCCTGGGCCATGTGCGCGACACGGGCGCATCTTCGCGCGATCCCAACGCGCGCATCTACCAGACATCCGAGCGGCAGACGTTTCACACGGACAGTGCCGATGTGGTGGGGCTGCTATGCCTTCACGAGGCGCGCGAGGGCGGGCGCTCATTGCTGGTCAGCGCGATATCCATCTACAACCGCATGTGGGCGATGCGGCCGGATCTTGTGCACTTGCTGTTCGAGCCGATTGCCACGGACCGTCGCGGCGAAGTCCCTGAAGGCGCCAGACCCTGGATGGAAATCCCGGTCCTGAGCTGGCACGCCGGGCACCTGACGGTCTTCTACCAGCGCCAGTACATCGACAGCGCGCAGCGCTTCGACGGTGCGCCGCGGCTGACTGCCGCACATGTGGAGGCGCTGGACCTGTTCGACGCCCTGGCCAACGATCCCGAGTTGCACTTCGGCATGCAGCTGCAACCCGGCGACATGCAGTTCGTCTACAACCACTCCCAGTTGCATGACCGTACCGCATTCGTCGACTGGCCCGAGCCAGCCAGGCGGCGGCACCTCCTGCGGCTGTGGCTGTCCGTGCCCGGCGACCGGCCGCTGCCGGAATGCTTCAGGGAGCGCTACGGTTCGATAGAAATTGGCAACCGGGGCGGCATCGTTATCAAGGGAACCCGGCTGCACGCACCATTGGAGCCATGACCCACTCGGACGACGCGCCAATAGACACCAACCCCATCGATCGGGATGGGCGCGAAGCCCGCAGCGACGTACCTGGCGCCGCTGGGGATCTAGCCGAATCGGGTCAGTGGCCGCCGAACATGAAGCTGGACACGCTGATGCCGCCGAAGAAGTTGTCTTCGTGATAGACGCGCGTGGCCACTTCACTTTCAGCCGCACCAAGGGCCACCATGAGCGGCAGAAGATGCTCTTCTCGCGGGTGGGCCTGACGCGCAGCCGGCGCGGCCTCCCATGCGATTAGCGCATTCGTGCGCTCGGCCGGGTCTGCGGCCATGAGCGCACCTTGCAGCCAGTCGTCGAACGCGGCCGAAGGGCGTTTGGCCACTGGGCCAAACGCCCGCAGGTTGTGGTAGCTCAGTCCGCTCCCGACGATCAGAACACCCTCTTCCCGCAGCGCCGACAGCGCCCGACCAACAGCGAGGTGCTCGCGCGGGTCAAGGCCGCGCTTGAGCGACAGTTGCAGGGTCGGAACATCGGCCTGCGGGTAGATCACCGCCATCGGTGCATACATGCCGTGGTCGAAGCCCCGGTCCGCGTCAAGACTTGCGCCGATGCCCGCTCTTTCAAGCATGTCATGCACCTGTTGGGCAAGTTGCGGCGCTCCGGGCGCGGCGTACGAGATGCGATAGGTGTGCTCGGGAAACCCGGAATAGTCATAGACCATCGGTGGATGCGGGTTGGCCATCACGGTGAAGTTGCGCTCTTCCCAGTGCGCCGAGACCATCAGCACGGCCTTGGGACGTGCGCCGGCCTGTTGCGGCATCTGCTGCAGCGCCGCCGCCAACCCGTCGTAGGCGTCGCCCGTCTGGTCTCTCATCCAGGGCCAGGGCCCGCCGCCGTGAGAGATGAAGAATGTGGGAAGTTTTTGCATGGGCATCGGGTCGTCACGCTAGGGTTGTCTCAATTGTAGGCAGTCACCATCGGTTCGGCGATGAGAACCAGGCTCACGGCGGTGTACGCCAACATCAGCAGGCTCAGCGGCAGCATTGCCATCGCAGCGCGGCCCGGCGGCACACCCGCTGCCAGAACGGCGCGGTGCGACCACCAGATCGAAGCGACGTGGCCTGTGACGACGGCTGCCACAGCCACGAACCAGGTCAGCCGCGCGTCGACAAACCCGATGTCGGGGTACCAGCGCGCAGTGCCCAGAAGGTCCCACTGC
Source organism: Burkholderiales bacterium (assembly GCA_025361305.1). Taxonomy (GTDB): domain Bacteria; phylum Pseudomonadota; class Gammaproteobacteria; order Burkholderiales; family Burkholderiaceae_C; genus Ramlibacter. The sequence goes on along the minus strand of JANYAN010000109.1, from coordinate 3,948 downwards.
CAGCCGAATGGGTCCGACAGCAACTGGAACACGCGCTGGCCCTGGAGCAACAGGCTGGAAAAGTTGTGCGCCACGTTGTAGGCCAGCGCAATGGGCACCAAAGTGACGACCAACTGCGTGGCGGTCATGCGGGTCGGCCTCAGCAGGGCCAGGCTCAGACGCAGCGTGCTCGCATAGGCCAGCAGAAACAACGCCCAAACGGACAGCAGGCCCATGATGCCCACGAAGACGCCGTTGATGTCCATCCACTGCGGGGCAACCTGATGCAAGACGGCCTCGAACAACATCCAGCCCTGCCCGCTGTGCAGGCTGTCGAAGATCACGGTCGCCAGCATGGCGATCACAAAAGGCGCCTGCGCGGGGGCTTCGCACGGCTGCGACGCCATCGCTTTCAGGCGCACCGGCGCCATCCGGCCCAGCGTGGCGAATACCAGCGCAAACATGTCGGCGCTTGATTGCCAACTGGCGCGCCCAAAGGCCACCATGCCGCCCAGGTTGACGACCGTCCACACGACTGCGGCACAACCCAGCCTGAATGGCGAACTGGCCAGCGAAAACACCACTTCCAGGGCACACCACGCCAGCAGCTGCAGCACCGCGGGCCATTGCCCGACCGCGGCCGGCCAATGCCAGCCAATGGCGATGCCGCCGGGCCGGCCCAGGCGGCGCGCAAGGGCATCGAGCATGTCGAAGCTGGTACGCCATGGATCGATCAAGCTCCACACGCCGCCCACCAGGGCCGCGAGAAAAGACATGCCTACCCACCAGACAATCCAGACCAGCGTGGGGGCCAGGTTCATCAGCGGGTCTTGCGAGCCCCAGAGCGCTGCGGCGATCGTCAGCACGAAAAGCAGCCACGACAGGGCACGAGCGGGAAAGATCACGGCCGCAGGCAGCGTGAATGCGACGACCCAAGGCCGATGAGGCCCAGCCAGGCCCCGCCGTGCGGACAGAACGGCGGCCAGGAAAGTCAGGCCGACGACGGTGCAAGCGCCAACGACGACATAGGCCAGTGGCACCGACAGCTCATAGTGCTCTTCAAAGCCATGGGCCCGCGCGCCGCAAGCGGCCAGGGCGCCCAGCAGGAAGATGGCCGCCCTCGACACCGGCAACCCTATTCGGTTGCCGCGGCTTTCCAGTCGGCGATGTTGCGCGCCGCACCCGTCAGTTCGAGAATGTGCATGCCGGTATTGGCGCGGTCGACGATGTAGATGAAACCGCGGTCGTCGACTTCGACGTTGTTGGTCTGGATGGCGCGCCGGTTGGCGGCCTCGGTGTAGGGCAGCTTCACCGCCTGGCCTGCCGGCGTTTCGAGCACCACCGTATTGGCGTTCATGGCGGGGATGTAGAAGGCCACCTCCCTGGGCGAGAAGGGGTCGCGCACGTCCAGCACGCGCACGCCGGCGTTGAAGTGGGCAAAGAACATCAGGCGTTTGAAGTACACCGGGGCATAGCTTTCATTGGACGAGTGCGTGCCGAAGCGGCCACCCCGCGAACAGAAATTGCCGCTGGCTTCGGGCACGGTCCAGCTGGCCACGCCGAACGGCTTGGCCTCGGTGGTGATGTCGACGAACCAGACCATCTGGCGGCCTTCGAGACATTCCTTTTGTATGGCTTCGTCCGTGACGACGATGAAGTCGCGCTTCTTTCCCAGTAGATTTTTCTGGAACTCGGGCACGTCCACGCCGAGCATGGGGAACACCGTGTGCGCACCATGCATGGGCGGCAGGTCCAGCCGCGCCACCTGGGGGAACAGCAGATTTTCGGGCGTTGGCTCCTTGGGGCCGCTGAGCAGCTTTTCGCGATCGACGATCTGCAGCACGCCATCGGTGTTGGTCCCATAGCCGAAGAACACCCGGTTGCCCTTGGGACCGGTGGAGATCGGGCCGTGCAGCGAAATGGGCACCGCACCGCCCGCGCCCGGCTGCTGGCCCACGAGCCCGAAATCGCGGATGAACACGGACTTGGCGGGATCGGACAAATCGTAGATCTGCGTCATGCGATTGGTACGCCACTGCGGATGGCCCGATACCAGATAGGCGATTCCTGTGTCGCACTCCCAGAAGTTCTTGTGGGTGCCCTTGAGCCCCTTGCCAATCACAGTGAGCAATGCGGGCCTGGCCGGGTCGCTCACATCCCACACTTCGTGCGCCTGGTTGCCGAACACCCGCAGCATGTAGAACTTGCTCTTGTCGGCCTTGGGCAGGTCGGCGCCGGCGCAGACACGCACCATCTGTGCGCCGCCTTGCTCGGCCTTGCCTTCTTCGCCGGGGATGTGCGCAAGGTACCTGGGCGCCTTCGGGTCGGTGACGTCGATGATCGACGTTCCGTTGTCTTCGACCTTGCCAGTGAGCGGGTTGAGCTTCTTGTCGCCGTGGTGGCCAACGTAGGCGATCCACCGCTTGCCCTGCTTCTGGATGGTGGGCTGGTAGGCGGTGCGGGCCTGCAAATCGCTATAGCCGACCAGACGCATGTTCAGTGCCTCGGGCTGCGCCCCCGCTTGTCCGGTCGCTTGCGCCGGCGCAAGCACAGGTGTCGCCAGCGCGCACCAGGCCGCAAGCATCTTCAGGATCAGATCGGGTCGCGTCATGGCCATGTCTCCTCGTGGCGAGCATCATGGCCCGCCCGCTGTCCTTTGGGTGGCTCGTCGCGGCCGGGTTTTCCCTTGGGTTTACGCATGCGCGTCAGCTCATGTGCGTGCCCAGGAACCGCAACACATTCTCATACCACGCGACGATGTTCCTGGGCTTGAGCACCCAGTGGTTTTCGTCCGGGAACACCAGCAGTTCACTGTCCACGCCATGGTATTGCAGCGCCTCGAACAGCACCAGGCCTTCGCTGACGGGGCAGCGGTAGTCCTGTTCGCCGTGGATGATCAGAGCAGGCGTCTTCCAGTTGCCGATGTGGCGCATCGGCGCATAGCGGTCGAAGCCCAACGGGTCCCGGTAGGGATTCTCGCTTCCCATCATCATGTACCAGAAGCCGGGGTGATCCGTCACGCCCGTGAAGTTGGCCATGGTCACGATGCTGGCGTGGGTAACAAGGCAGCGATAGCGATCGGTCTGCGAGCCCAGCCAGTTGGTCATATAGCCGCCAAAGCTGCCGCCCATGGCCATGATGCGCGAAGCGTCCACGTCATCGCGCTGCTCCAGCGCGTCGGTCACGGCCATGATGTCCCGGAAGCACTGGTCGCCCCACACGTTGCCCCAGATGCCCTGGATGAACGCCTGGCCAAAGCCGGTGGAGCCGCGCGGATTGGGCTGCACCACCGTATAGCCTTGCGCCACAGCCGGCAACGGGTTCCAGCGCCAGTGCCAGGCGTCGCCGCTCATGCCGACCGGACCGCCATGGATCCACAACAGCACGGGGCTCTTCTCGCCCCGGGCCGATTTTGGACGCGTGATCCAGCTCTGGATCGGCGTGCCATCGGAGGATGTGGTGGTGACGCTCTCGATCTCGGCCCAGTCGCCAGCGGGTGTGAAGCCCGAGAGCCGCGCGAGAGCCGTCGGTGCGCTTTGGGGCTGGCCGCTGTGCAAGTAGCACTCGGGTGCGTCCAGCAGGCTCGATCGGATGCAGCCGAAGCCGCCCTGCGCAAGTGCAACCACTTCGCCATACCCGCCGCCCGCTTCGTTCGAGGTGAGTCGGCGCACTTCGCCGGTAGCGGCATTCACGGCGAACACGGGTGTGAGGCCTTCATCGTCGGCGGTGACCAACACGTCCCGCCCGTCGCTGGACCAGTCCCAGATGTGCGGCCAGCGATCCCAGTCACTGGCCACCTCTCGTGCATTGCCCTGCTCGTCAAACAAGGTAAGTGTGGGCCGGGGCATGCGCTCGCGGGTGCGCTTCTCGCGCAGCGCCGCGATGGTGCGGCCGTCGGGTGAAAAGCACGCGTTTTCCGTTGAGACGGAGCCGTGCTGAGGCAACAGGCGTTTCGCGTGCGTGTCGAGG
>JANYAN010000097.1 GCA_025361305.1 Burkholderiales bacterium | reverse complement strand
CACTGCGTCCCATTTATTGATGGCCAGCACGACGGCACGTCCGCTCTCCAGAATGAACCCGGCGATATGAGCGTCCTGGTCGGTAACACCCTGCGTGGCATCGAGCAGCAGCAGTACGACATTGGCCGACTCGATGGCTTGCAACGTCTTGACCACGGAAAATTTCTCGATCGCCTCGAAGACTTTTCCCCTTCGCCGAAGGCCTGCCGTGTCGATCAGTTCGAATTTCTGTCCGGCCCGCTCGAACGGCACCGAAATGGCGTCGCGCGTCGTCCCCGGCAGGTCAAACGCTACCAGCCGTTCCTCACCCAGCCAAGTGTTGATGAGGGTGGACTTGCCGACATTGGGACGGCCAGCGACTGCCAGCCTGATGGCGTCGGATTGGCCCGCGTCATCACCATCTTGGCCTTCGGGAAGGTTCAGTGGTGCAAATGCCTGATCGACCAAGTCGCGGATACCCTGCCCATGGGCCGCGGAAATCGGGTGGACGTCGCCCAGCCCGAGTTCATAGAACTCGCTCAGGTGAGCACCTTCTTGCATGCCCTCGGCCTTGTTGGCGGCCAGTATCGTTGGCTTGCCCAGCCGGCGAAGGTATTTGCCGATGTCGTGATCGTGCGCAGACAGACCGCCACGGGCATCGAGAACGAACACGACAACGTCGGCCTCGGCCACGGCTTGCCGCGTCTGCTTGGCCATTTCCACGTAGATACCGCTCTCCGCGCTGGGCTCAAACCCCCCCGTGTCGATGACGATGAACTCGTATCGACCTAGCCTGGCATTGCCGTAGTGGCGGTCGCGCGTCAGGCCGGCGAAATCGGCCACTATCGCGTCGCGGGATTTTGTCAGCCGGTTGAACAGCGTCGATTTACCGACGTTGGGGCGGCCGACCAGGGCCATGACCGGTTTCACGCCATTACTCGGGCACGAAACCGAAAACACCGCCAGCTCGGGTGACCACCACCAGGGTATTGCCGGCCATGACGGGCGCGGCCACGATGGCCGATCCGTCGGTCGCCACGCGCGTGAGGGCCTTCCCGTCTTCACGCGACATGAAGTGAACCAGCCCGGTGCTGTCGCCAACGACCACCGAGCGGCCCAGGGCCAGCGGTGCTGTCAGGCCGCGGCGCAGCAATTGATCGCTGGTCCAGGCCCGTTCGCCATTGCTGAATCGCCAGGCGACCACTTTGCCGTCAGATTCCGTTCCGAACACCATCTGATCGTCGCCATTGACCCCCACCGCACCATTAGCCGGTTTGGTCCAGATCACAGCGCCGCGAGCCGTGTTCACGCAGCCGACATTGGCCTGGAATGCCCTCGCGCAAACCGTGTCACCGACCCGGTCGACGCTGGCCACGAGATCCACGAGCCGTTCCACGTCGTTGATGCCGCGCGGCGAAGCCAGCGGGGCTTCCCAGCGAACGACGCCATTGAGGGGGTTCAATCCGACCAGGCGCCCCGACAGGCCAGCCACCAACGTGTCGCGCACGGCCAGCAGCACGCCGGCCTGGCGCAGCACCAGCGGCTCGCCTGGGCGCTGCTGGGTCCAGAGTTTGCGCCCGGATTCTCCGTCGAAGGCACTCACGGCACGATCAGCAGTGAGGATGAAGACGCGGCGGCCGGCAACCAGTGGCGCGGTGAAAGTCCCCGCGCCAAGCTTCTGGCGCCAACGTTCCTTGCCGCCAGAGAAAGCCACGAGTTCGTTGGACCGCGTCACCACTGCAGTCACGTCGCCGTCACTGCCGACGCCAGCCGCCAGCGCTGTTCCCGCGCTCGCGCGCCACAGTTCGCGGCCGGTCGCAGCGTCGAGGGACGTTACGGTGCCGTCCCCGCTGGCCAGCGTGATCCTGTTATCCATCACACTGACGGCCAGTGGCAGGCTGACTTCTCCGACCCGCGAGGTCCAGGCCGCGCGAACGCCGAGCAACGCCGGGTTCGGCGCCAGATCGGCGGGCTTGATTTTTTCCGCCCCCCCGCCCATGCCGGGCGGAAGTAGCGAGCATCCGGCCAGCAGCGCTGGCATGAGACCAGCTGCCACCAGGCGACCCGACCGGCCCAGTTGCGTCAGTACGCGATGAATCATGATTTTGAAGCTCCCACAGTAGCCGTTGCCGTCGCTGGCGCGAGGGACTTCGTGTCGACGCCCAGCGCCGACAGCTTGATCTCGACCAGCCGACGGTACTCGGCCCGTTCGTCCAGGCCCTTCCAGGCCTTGGTGTATTCAGATTTGGCTTCGGTCTTGTTGCCTTGCAGGAGATGGATGTCTCCCTTGCGATCGGCAACTAGCGGATCGAATTCGGCCGGCACGGGCGCTACCAGCAATTTGAGCGCCTCATCGTAGGATTTGGCCTCGACCAGAAGGCCGGCCAGCCGCAGACGCGCGAGCGTTCGATAGCCTTCGTCGGACGATTTTTCCGCTACCCAGCCCAGCGCCGCCTTGGCGCCGTCGCTGTTGCCCTTGTCGGCCAGGGTGCGCGCCGCGAGCAGGCCCGCCTGCTGTGCATACGTTGTGGAGCCGAATTTGTCCTTGATGTCGGCAAAGGCCCGTTCCACTTTCGGCACATCGCCAGCGCGGGCCGCACGCTCGACCTCGTCGTACAGGAACGCCGCCTGGGCGGCCTGCGTTCGTTGCCAGTACTGCCAGCCGTTCCAGGCCGCGACTGCGCCGAAGACGACAATCAGCACCCAGCTGATGACGTTGCCGTACGTGGTCCAGAAGTGCCTGAGCTCGGCAAGCTGCTCCTGTTCTTCAAGGTCGAGGTGTTTGGCCATGTGTTTCTTGCGTCAAGCCCGCGATTGTAGTTATAGCCGTCGTCAGGGTCGCGGCCCAGCCGGCCGGGTCATTCAGCGGCTGACGAACCTGCACGCCGGTGCCGTCGCGCAGCGACTTCACCGTGACCTGGCCCGCCGCCAGTTCGTCGGCCCCAAAGATCAGGGCGCAGCGCGCACCACTCGCGTCGGCTTTCTTGAGCTGGGACTTCATGCTGCCCGGGGCTTGCGTCGCGCTGGCATGCATCACGACGCAAACCCCGGCGCAGCGCAAGGTCTGCAGCGTCTGTAGGGCGATCGGCATCGCCGCAGCATCGGGAATCACGGCGTATGCGTCCGGCGGCGGCACCGGTATGGCCTGACCCTGCTCCCGAACCAGTTCGAGTACGCGTTCGATCCCCAGCGCCCAGCCAACGGCCGGTGCAGCCTTGCCGCCGATCTGCTCGATCAGGTAGTCGTATCGTCCACCGGCACAGATGGTGCCCTGCGCGCCCAGGCTTTCAGTAATGAACTCGAACACCGTCAGGTTGTAGTAGTCCATTCCGCGCACCAGTCGAGGATTGATCCGGTAGGCGACGCCGCAGCTCTCGAGCATGG
>JANYAN010000095.1 GCA_025361305.1 Burkholderiales bacterium | reverse complement strand
CTGGCGGTCGAGCGGGTGTTCGGCCAAACGCGGGACGCAGGCAAACCCGCGGAGAACCGGTCGCAATTGCGGGAGCGCACCGACGCAGCGCTGGCGATGGTGGGCTTGACGCCCGCCGCGCAAAAGCGCCCCGGCGAAATCTCCGGCGGCATGAAGCAGCGGGTGGGCATTGCCCGGGCCCTGTCGATGGAGCCCAACGTGCTGCTGCTGGACGAGCCTTTCGGTGCGCTGGACGCGCTCACCCGGGCCAAGCTGCAGGATGAGTTGCTGCAAATCGTCGCTACCACCCATAGCACCGTCGTCATGGTCACGCACGACGTGGATGAGGCTGTCTTGTTGTCTGACCGCATCGTGATGATGACCAATGGCCCGGCAGCCACCATCGGCGAAATCCTCAGCGTCGACCTGCCGCGCCCGCGCAGCCGCGTTGAACTGGCCGAGGACACCAGCTACCTGCACTATCGCAAGGCGGTGATCGACTTTCTCTATACCCGTCAGGCCCATGTGGAAAAGCTCGCCGCCTGAGACAGATCTACAAGAAAACCGCCCTGAAGAAAGTTCACCATGGCCGCAGTGCTGCCCCTCGATACCGGTGCCCGCGGCGCTTCCAAATCCGGCCGCACGACGCAACGTCGCCCGGGGCGGACACCCCAGGGTTTCGCGTTCGGCAAATACCGCGAAATCATCATCGCGGTGGCCCTCTTTCTGCTGTTCGACCTGGGCGTGCTGGTCCTGAACTTCTACACGTCGTTCAAGGTCGACCAGGACACGGTGGCCATCAACCTTGCCGGGCGCCAGCGCTATGTCTCGCAGCGCATCGCCCGCACCCTGCTGGAACTGGACGCGGCGCGCGGCACGGGCCGGCCCTATTCGGCCGAGACACTGGCCGAGCTGCGCGGCGGTACCAAGATCTGGCAGGCTTCGCACCTGGCCTTTCGCGACGGCGGCGTGATCCCCGGCGGCGACGGCAGGCCGGTGCTGCTGGAAGCCGTCACTTCACCGCGCGGCAGACAGCTTGAGGCCGATATGGACGCGCTGTGGAAGCCGTACTACGAGAAGCTGCTTCCGCTGGCCAACGACAAGTTCACGCCTGAAGAACTCGCGGCCGCGCTGAGTTACAGCCAGACGAACAACATCAAGCTGCTGAACACTGCGAACGAGTTCGTGACAGAGACGCAGCAGATCGGCGCGTCCAGAGCCAGCGCCCTGCGCATGGTGCAGACCGGCGGGATCATGCTGGCGCTGCTGAACTTCGCCTTCATCCTTTTCAAGTTCCTGCGCCGCCTGAAGACCTCGGATGCCGCCATCGAAGCGGCGAACGAAGAAAACCGCGAAATCCTGACCAGCGTGCGCGAAGGCCTGTTCCTGATTACCCCGGGTTTCCGGATCGGCTCGCAGCTGTCGCAATCCGCGCACAGCTTGTTTGGCCGCCAGCTCACCCCGGGAGACGACTTCTTCGCGCTGCTGCTCCCGCTTGTGTCCGAGAAGGCCTTGACCGACGCACGCGACTATGTGGAGTTGCTGTTCGCACCCCACGTCAAGGAGGCGCTGGTACAGGGCATCAACCCACTGTCCGAGGTCGACGTCGCTGTCAAGAACCGGCTGGGCCACGACACCCGCCGTCACCTGTCCTTCCATTTCAACCGCGTGCACGAGGCCGGTGCAGTGCGCCACCTGCTGGTCACGGTGCAGGATACCTCCGCCCGAATCGAACTGGAAAGGCGCCTGCAGGGCGAACGCCAGCGCTCGCAAAAGGAATTCGCGATGCTGCTACGGGCGATCGATGCCGACCCTGCGCTGCTGCGTCAGTTCGTCAACCGGGCCGAAGCCGGCCTGCTGGAAATCAACGAAGTGCTGCGCAGCACGTCCGCGGTACACGGCGAGGCGGCCGTCCTGCGGCGCCTGGACGACGCCGCTCGTCGGGTTCACGCCATCAAGGGCGACGCCGGCACGCTGGGCCTTGACACGGTGGCCAATCAGGCGCACCTGTTCGAGAACGAATTGCAGCGTATCCGCCAGGGCGGCGTCGGTGACCTTGGCACCGCGCTCTTGTCGCTGCCGCTGCCACTGGAGGATCTGCTGAACAAGGTGAGCGCGCTCAAGAGCCTGACCGGCCTGCAGCGGCCTACGCCGGCCGGGGACGCTTCGGCTGAGGCGATCAATGCCAGCGTGGCGCGCCTGGCGCTGGACGCCGCGGCTGATCTGGGCAAACAGGTGGCGCCTGCGGTGCGCATGGGCAGCCAGGTCGACCTTGACGAGGCATCGGGCAGCCTGCTGCGGGAAATCGCGGTGCAACTGGTAAGAAATGCGGTTGTCCATGGCATCGAAACCCCGCATGCGCGTATCGGCGCCGGTAAACCTGCCACCGGCAAGCTGGATGTTCAATTGGTCCGCGGCGAAACCGAATGGACGCTATCGGTGCGCGATGACGGCGCCGGGCTGTCGGCCCCGCAGGTACGGCGCAGGCTCATCGAACTTGGCTGGTATACGGCGCTGCAGCTGGACAGTTTCGACGACCGGCAAATCGCTTCCCACATATTCAAGCCGGGCTTTTCGACAGCAGGTGCAGCCTCGATGCACGCGGGACGTGGCGTCGGCCTTGACCTGGTGCAGGCTAATGTGCAGCAGCTGGGCGCCCGAATGCTGCTGAGTTCCACGCCCGGCCAGTTCACCGAGTTCCGCATCAAGTTCGCTGCGTGACCACGCCATATCTGCCATGCGTCTGCTGATCGTCGACGATTCCAACATGATCCGCTCGCGCATTTCGCGGGTCGTGCAGAACGGGGACCTGTCCGGTGTCTCCCTGGTGGGGCTGGCACGTAACGGGGCCGAGGCGATCCGCATCGCCCGTGCCACCCGGCCCGACGTCGTGACCATGGACCTGACCATGCCCGAGATGGATGGGGTGCAATGCATTGGGGAGTTGCTGCGCATGTTTCCCCGGATCAATATCCTGGTGGTCAGCGCGCTGTCCGACAAGTCCACCGCCATCGCCGCGCTCAAGCTCGGCGCGCGCGGTTTCGTGGCCAAACCGTTCAGCGACGATGAATTGAAGCTCGCCCTGCTCGATGTCATGGAAGCAAGATGACGCGCGGCTGCACTATAACGACGGATCCATAAACATGGACACCCTGCACGAAGACGAACTCAAGCTGTTTGTCGACTCGGTCCGCCGCTACTTCCAGGTGGTCACTCGGCAAGAACCGCAGATCACCTCGGCCTACCTGGCAACGGGCGACCTCGACGGCTTCGACTTCAACGGAATCGTGAGCTTTTCCGGTTCGTACAACGGCCACGTCATCGTCTCGATGCCCCAGCCGCTGCTGCGCGAACTTCTGCTGTTGCAGGGCGAGACCGAACTGTCGGACGGCAATTTGCTGGACGCCGTCGGCGAAATAGCCAATACGCTGGCCGGCAATGCGCGCAAGACGCTGGGCGCGGGCCTGCAGATCTCGGTGCCGGTCAAGCTGCACGGTGCAACCGGCATCACCGCCCGGGTGCGCAAGCGTCCCTACGTGATCACGCTACGCTGGAACCACCAGCCGGCGCTGGTATGTGTCGACATGGATAGAAGGCACTGAGTGCACGCTCATTGTGCAGCGCACCAAAAGTGCCCGTGCACCGCCCCGGCTTGAAGCACCGGGATGGCGCAACGCTTGCCCCATGCTGGCACGCTTTTCGCACTGACAGTGTGAACTGACTACCCACGTTTCCAGAGGATTCGCACCATGGCGGGCTTTCGCGCATTTCTGAAATCCGGCCACGCGCCTACATTGGGCGCTGCCTTTTTCTATTTCACGTTTTCGTGCTGCATCTGGGTGATGAACGGCGCCATGGCGCCATTCATCTCCGAGACCTATCAGCTGTCGCCCACGCAAAAGGGCGTGATGCTGTCGATTCCCATCTTCGCCGGCGCGCTCATGCGCTTTCCCCTGGGCGTATTGGCGCAGTACATCGGCCGCAAGAGCGCCACGCTGGTGGAAATGAGCATGATCATGGTGGCGCTGTTGTTCGGCTACTTCTTTGTCGAGTCGTACAACAGCCTGCTGGCGATGGGCGTGCTTCTGGGTATCGCGGGCGCCAGCTTCGGGGTTGCCCTGAGCCTGGGTTCGGGCTCGTTTCCGCCGCGCTACAAGGGCCTTGCGATGGGCCTGGTCGGCGCCGGCAACGTCGGCACTGCGGTGTCCGTCCTGGTGGCGCCTGCGTTGGCCCAGCGCTATGGCTGGCAGGCGGTTTACGGCATCGCCGCCGCAGCCATGCTCTTGCCAATCCTGGCCATGGTGCTGTTCGCCAGGGAGCCCGTCGATGTGGACAAGCACTCTTCGTTCAAGGAACATATCGCCTGCCTTTTCGAGAAGGACGGCTGGGCGTTCAGCATCATTTACGCGGTCAGCTTCGGCGGGTTCATCGGCCTGACCACCTTCCTGCCTTCGTATTACCACGACCAGTTCGGCGTGAGCAAGGTACAGGCGGGCCAGTTGTCCATGCTGGCGGCCTTCATGGCTGCGGCGGTGCGGATTTTCGGCGGCTGGATTTCCGATCATTGGGGTGGCGTCAACACCTTGACCGCGGTCCTGGTCACGGTAGCGGTCACGTCTGTTCTGTGCGGCCTGGCGGACGGCTCGCTGGTGGCCACCACACTGTTGCTGATGTTGTGCTTCGCCGCGCTGGGCGCGGGCAACGGCGCCCTGTTCCAGCTGGTACCGCTGCGCTGGCCGCTGGCCACCGCTGTCGCCGGTTCGATGATCGGCGAGATCGGCGCTTTGGGCGGCGGCCTTGTGCCCAATGCGATGGGCCTGAGCAAGCAATACACGGGCACGTACCTGTGGGGCTTCGTCGGCTTTGCCGTGTGCTCGGTCACCGTACTCCTGATGCTGCGCTCGATGCAGATCCGCTGGACCCGCACCTGGGCCGAGAAAGGGGGTCGCGCGCGGCCCGATTCGGCGCTGGCAACGTCTATTTTGGCAAGAAAAGCAGCCAGTACACCAGCAGCACATTCAGGAGCACGCTGATCGCCAGCGCGATCTTCCACACGGCGGTGGGGTCGCGCTGGATCAGCGGCGTGGGCGCGGGCGCCGTCAGTGGCCGCGACGCGCCGCGCTCCAGGGCGAGCAGCATTTCCTCGGCTGTTTCGAAGCGCTGGCGCCTGTCGCGCGCCACCGCCTTCAGCACCACGTGGTCGAGCCAGATCGGCACTTCGGGGTTGTGCCGGCTCGGCGCGACGGGATCGCGAAAATAGCGGCCAGACTGGTATGGCAATACCTCGCCATAGGGTAACTTGCCGCCGGTCAGCAGCTGGTACAGGGTCACGCCCAACGCGAACAGGTCGCTGCCGGCGTCCGGCGGCTGCACCACCCCCTCGCCGCCCTGCGCATGCAAACCCCATTGCTCGGGGTTGATGTAGCTGGGGGTGCCGGCGTGCAGCAGCCGGGTGGCTTGCGGCTCGCGGCCGCTCAGGGCCACGCCCAGGTCAAGCAGACGCAGCACGCCGTCCTCGCCCTGGTGCAGGTTTGCCGGCTTGATGTCGCGGTGAATGACGCCCTGCTGGTGCAGACGGCCCAGCGCGCGCGCCACATGGGTCGCGGCCGTGAGGCATTGGTTCAGCGTGAGCCGACGCTTGTGGTCCAGGGCCTGTTGCAGCGTCTCCCCGGCATGCCATTCATACAGCAGATAGAAGGCAGTGGGCGAATGGCCCTGCAGCTGCGCCAGCCCGACAAGGTAGTCGGCAGCCCGGCCCGAGCGCATGCTCCTGGCCAGCCAAGCCTCATGTGCCAGCATCGCGCGTTCCTCGGCATCGTGAGCGCGCTGGGGATTGAGGGTCTTGAGCGCGAACAGGCGGCGCGTCGCGCTGTCCCGAACCTGGTAGAGCACATTGATGCCGTTATCCGCAACAAGGGCTGTCACCGTGAGGCCGTCGATCGTGTCACCCACGCGCAGCCGGCCGGGGATGGGCAACTCCAGCGCCCGCCGGTTTTCGTCGTTCAGGCTGGCGTCCAGCAAGCCGCGCACCCGCACCACCAGCGCCGTGGCGTTGTCCCGTGTCCCCGCCTGCAAGGCCTGCTGCACCAGCAATTCGCTGGCCGCCTGGGCACTGTCCATCGGCAATTTCGCCATCTGCCTGGGCGTCAACACGCCATGGATGCCATCGCTGACCAGGACGAACACATCGCCCACTTGCAATTCGCCCTGGTGATAATCGACCACCAGCCGGTCTTCGGCACCGACGGCACGCAACAGCTGGTGCTGAAAGTCAGGGTGGTCCATCGCATGGTCGTGCGTTAGCTGCGTCAGCAATCCATCGCGCAACAGGTAGGCGCGGGTGTCGCCAACATGGGCGAGCGCCCAGCTCTGGCCACGCAGCACCACGGCGGTAAGCGTGGTCAGCCCACAAACCGGGTGTCGGCGGCGGTTGACGCCGGCCAGCCAGGCGTTCTGGGCCGCGATGATGCGGTCCAGCGCCACAGTGGTGTCCCACGTCTCGGGCGTGGCAAAGTAGTCACGCACCAGGCTGGTCACCGTCGTCTGGGCCGCCTCGCGGCCCATGCCACCCATGCTGACGCCATCGGCAATCGCGACGATGGCGCCCATGCCCTCCTGACCCGGTTCGGGCAGCATGGCGGCCGCAAAGTCTTCATTGACTTCCCTCTTGCCGCTGCGCGAGTCAAAGCCGATGTCAATTTCGAATGCCATGCACCAGCTTAAGCAAGATCGATGCCCAAATTGGTGCACCGCAATATCCCGAAGACGCTACCGATTGGTGCGAAATCAAACGCCTTGGCCCCAGTAACTGGCATGAGGCTTGCACTCACCTGAGTGGCAGTATCCATTGGAGACCCATAGTGAAAAGATCCAGGCTGGTAATGGTCGGTAACGGCATGGCCGGCGTGCGCACCATCGAAGAGCTCCTGAAGGTGGCGCCCGAGTTGTATGACATTGCGGTGTTCGGCGCCGAGCCGCACCCGAACTACAACCGCATCCTGCTGTCGCCTGTGCTGGCCGGCGAGCAGACTCTGGACGAGATCGTCCTGAATTCCTGGGAGTGGTACCAGGAGAACAACATTACGCTGCACGCGGGCAAAAAGGTGGTCGAGATCGACCGCATTCACCGCATCGTGCGCGCCGAGGATGGCACCGAGGAGGAATACGACCGGCTGCTGATGTGCACCGGCTCGAATCCGTTCATCCTTCCCGTGCCCGGCAAGGACCTGCAAGGCGTGATCGCCTACCGCGACATCGCGGACACCAACGCGATGATCGAGGCCTCGCAGAAGTACAAGAAAGCGGTGGTCATTGGCGGCGGACTGCTGGGCCTGGAAGCGGCCAATGGCCTGATGCTGCGCGGCATGGACGTCACCGTGGTGCACGTCATGCCCTGGCTGATGGAACGCCAGCTCGACGACGTGGCAGGCAAGCTGCTGCAAAAGTCACTCGAGGACCGGGGCCTGAAGTTCCTGATCGGGGCGCAGACGCAGGAACTGGTGGGCGGCGAGAACGGACGCGTCGCCGCGATCAAGTTCAAGGACGGCACCACGCTGGAAACCGACCTGGTGGTCATGGCCGTGGGGATTCGCCCGAACACGGCGCTGGCGGAGCAGATGGGATTGCACGTCAGCCGCGGCATCGTGGTTCACGACACCATGCAGACCGTCACCGACGCGCGCATCTATTCGGTGGGTGAATGCGCCGCACATCGAGGCATTGCTTACGGCCTGGTGGCGCCGCTGTTCGAGCAGGCCAAGGTCGCGGCCAACCACCTGGCGCAGTTCGGTATCGGCCGCTACACCGGTTCGCTGACCTCCACCAAGCTGAAAGTCACCGGCATCGACCTGTTTTCGGCCGGTGAATTCATGGGAGGCGAAGGCACTGAAGAAATCGTCATGAGCGACCCGTTCGGCGGCGTCTACAAGAAGCTGGTGATCAAGGGCGACAAACTCGTGGGCGCCTGCCTCTACGGCGACACGGTTGATGGCAGCTGGTACTTCAAGCTGCTGCGCGATGGCCGCAGTGTCAGCGATATCCGTGACAAGCTGATGTTCGGCGAATCGAGCATAGGCGACACGGGTCATGAGGGCCACACCAAAGCTGCCTCGATGCCCGACGAGGCTGAAGTCTGCGGCTGCAACGGTGTCACCAAGGGCACGATCTGCAAGGCGATCAAGGAGAAGGGTCTCTTCACGATCGACGAGGTCAAGAAGCACACCAAAGCCAGCGCCTCCTGCGGCTCGTGCACCGGTCTGGTGGAGCAGATCCTGATGTTCACCGCTGGCGGCGACTACTCGGCCGCACCCAAGAAAAAGGCCATGTGCGGATGCACCGACCGCAGCCACCAGGAGGTGCGCGAAACCATCAAGTCGCAGCACCTTCTGACCATTGCCGACGTCTACAAGATGATGGAATGGCGCACTCCCAACGGCTGCAGCAGCTGCCGCCCGGCCATCAACTACTACCTGATCTCGACCTGGCCCAAGGAGGCCAGGGATGATCCGCAAAGTCGCTACATAAACGAGCGCAGCCACGCCAATATCCAGAAGGATGGCACCTATTCAGTCATTCCGCGGATGTGGGGCGGCGAGACCACCGCCGACGAACTGCGCCGGATTGCCGATGCCGTGGACAAATACAAGATTCCCACTGTGAAGGTCACGGGCGGCCAGCGTATCGACCTGCTGGGCGTGAAGAAGGAAGACCTGAAGGACGTCTGGAAAGACATAGGGATGCCTTCCGGCCACGCCTACGCGAAGGCCCTGAGGACAGTCAAGACCTGCGTGGGCTCCGAGTGGTGCCGCTTCGGCACCCAGGACAGCACGCAAATGGGCAAGGACCTGGAGCGCGCCCTGTGGCGCATGTATGCGCCCCACAAGGTCAAGCTGGCTGTATCGGGTTGCCCGCGTAACTGCGCCGAAGCCGGCATCAAGGACGTGGGCGTCATCGGTGTCGATTCGGGATGGGAAATCTACGTCGCCGGCAACGGCGGAATCAAGACCGAAGTGGCCCACTTCTTCTGCAAACTCAAGACCGCCGCCGAAGTGCTGGAATACAGCGGTGCCTTCCTGCAGCTGTACCGCGAGGAAGGCTGGTACCTCGAGCGCACCGTCCACTACGTCAACCGGGTCGGCCTGGATTACGTCAAGAAGAAAGTGCTGGAAGACCCCGAATGTCGCAAGGCCTTGTGGGAGCGACTGCAGTTCAGCCTGGACGGCGAGCCCGACCCGTGGTTCGATTTCGAAAAGGCCAGCGTCGATACGCGGCAGTTTTCGGCGCTTTCTGCTTGAGGACACCATGACTGAATGGAAAAAGATCTGCCTGGTGACCGACATTCCCGTTCTGGGCTCGCGCAGGGTGGCCCGGCCGCGAGGCATGGATGTGGCTGTGTTCCGCAATGACCAGGATCAGGTGTTTGCGCTGCTGGATCGCTGTCCTCACAAGGGTGGCCCGCTGTCGCAGGGCATCGTGTTCGGCACCAGTGTCGCCTGCCCGTTGCACAACTGGACCATCGGCATGGATGACGGCTGCGCCAAGGCGCCCGACCAGGGCTGCACCCAGAAGTTCAATGTCACTGTCGCGGATGGCGCGATTCACCTGAACCAGGCCGAACTCGACACGCTGGCGCTGGACGCGCCTCGCCCCCTGGCAGGACCGGCACGCAAAGAGCTTGCCGGCGCATGACCGTGCGCGAGACCCGCTCGACCTGCCCCTATTGCGGGGTAGGGTGCGGAGTGATCATCGAATCCGACGGCCGCCAGATTACCGGCGTGCGCGGCGACCCCAAACACCCGGCAAATTTCGGCAAGCTGTGCACCAAGGGTTCCACGCTGCACCTGACCGCGGCCGCTCCCATCACGCGGCAGGCCAGGCTGCTGCACCCCATGCAGCGCGATCAGCGTGGCGACAAGCCGGTTCGCATTTCGTGGGACGAAGCCCTGGGGTCGGCGTCGCGGCGCTTTGCACAGGTCATCCGGGAGCACGGGCCGGACGCGGTGGGCTTCTACATTTCAGGTCAGTTGCTCACCGAGGATTACTACGTATTCAACAAACTGGCCAAGGGCCTGATCGGCACCAATAACGTCGACACCAATTCTCGCCTGTGCATGAGCAGCGCCGTGGCCGGCTACAAGCAGACGCTGGGCGCGGATGCGCCGCCGGCCTGCTACGACGACGTCAACCATGCCCACTGCATCTTCATTGCCGGCAGCAACACTGCATGGGCCCATCCCATCCTGTTCCGCCGCATCGAGGATGCGAAGGCCGCCAGGCCGAACCTCAAGATCATTTACTGCGACCCGCGCCGCACCGACACCGCGGAGATCGCCGACCTGCACCTGGCCATCCAGCCCGGCACCGACGTGATGCTGTTCAACGGCTTGCTGCACATCATGCTGTGGGAAGGCTGGATTGCCCGCGAATACATCGCCGCCCACACGTCGGGCTTCGACGAGCTTCGGGCCACGGTGCGCGATTGCACACCTGATCTGGCTGCCCAGGTGTGCGGCATCCGCAGGGAGGATCTGTACCAGGCGGCCCAGATGTTCGCCACTTCGGCGGCCACTCTCAGTCTGTATTGCCAGGGGCTGAATCAATCCTCCAGCGGAACCGCCAAGAACGCGGCCCTGATCAACCTGCACCTGGCCACGGGCCAGATCGGCAAGCCCGGCGCCGGCCCGTTCTCCCTGACCGGCCAGCCCAATGCCATGGGCGGGCGCGAGGTGGGCGGCCTGGCCAACCTGCTGGGCGCTCATCGCGACATGGCCAACCCGGCACACCGTGCCGAAGTGGCGGCGCTGTGGGGCGTGCCCAGCGTGCCAGAAAAACCCGGCAAGACCGCCGTTGACATGTTCCAGGCCGCGGCCGATGGCGAAATCAAGGCGCTGTGGATAGCCTGCACCAACCCGGCCCAGTCGATGCCCGATCAGGCTACGGTGCGCCGGGCACTGGAGCGCGCCGACTTCGTCGTGGTGCAGGAAGCCTTTTCCACCACGGCCACCTGCGACTACGCCGACCTGCTGCTGCCGGCGTCGACCTGGGGCGAAAAGACCGGCACGGTCACCAACAGCGAACGGCGCATCAGCCGGGTGCTGCCGGCCGTAGCCAAGCCAGGCAGCAGCCGCCACGATTGGGCGATCGCCACCGAGTTCGCGCGCCGGCTCGAAGCCCAATTGCGCCCTGAAGCACCAACGCTGTTTCCCTATCCCCTGACCGACGAGGCGGCCGGTGTCGAGGCGGTGTGGAACGAGCACCGCGAGTCCACGCGCGGGCGCGACCTGGACATCACCGGCATGAGCTACGCGATGCTTGAAAAAGCGCCCCAACAGTGGCCGCTGCGGCCCGGCGAGGCGGCCGGCAAGATCCGCCTTTACGAGGACGGCATCTTTCCCACGGCCGACGGCAAGGCCTGCTTTGCCAATACGGTGTACCAGCCGCTGGCCGAACCGCGCGAGTCGCGCTATCCCTTCTCGTTGACCACCGGGCGCCTGCGCGACCAATGGCATGGCATGAGCCGCACAGGCACGCTCGGCCGGCTGTTCGGCCATGTCGCCGAGCCCTGCCTGCAAATGAACCCGCAGGACATGGAGCGGCGCCAGCTCAGGGAAGACGACCTGGTCCACGTCACCTCCCGCCGCGGCTCGATCGTGGTGCCGGTGCAGGGGAGCACCGATGTGGCCCTGAGCCAGGCCTTCATGGCCATGCATTGGGGCGGCGAATTTCTCAGCGGCTGCTCGGCCACGGGCGTGCGACTGGCCGGCGTCAATGCCCTGACCACGTCGGCGTATTGCCCTAGTTCGCGCCAGCCTGAACTCAAGCATGCGGCTGTGAAGATCCTCAAAGCGGAACTGCCCTGGTCGCTGCTGGCGATGGCCTGGCTGCCGGACGAAGAGGCATTGCGCGTGCGCGATCAGCTCCGACAGCTGATGGGGGTCTTTCCCTTCACTTCGTGCGTGCCCTTCGGCCGCGAGCGCAGCGGTGTCCTGTTTCGCGCCGCCTCGCACGAAGCGCCTCCCGACGAACTGCTGCAACGCATGGAGGCCCTGTTGGGACTGGCGGGCGGCGATGCGCTGCGTTACGCCGATCGCAAGAAGGGCCAGCGCCGCGTCATGCGGCTGGCCCGACACGGCGAGGCCGCGCACCTGGAAGGCTTTCTGCTGACAGGCGATACCCGGGCGGAAGCCTGGATCAAGACCTTGCTGCAGGACGAATTGCCAGCCCAGGCCTATGGCCGGTTGCTTCTTTCTCCGGGCTCCAAGGCGCCGCTGGCCGTGCACTCCCGCGGCCAGCAGGTATGCACGTGCTTCAATGTGACCGATCTGGAAATCACCGGTTACCTGTCTGGCCGCGACGGATTCGAAGCCGATCGGCTGGCCGCTTTGCAGGCTGACCTGAAGTGCGGGACAAATTGCGGCTCCTGCGTGCCCGAACTCAAGCGGTTCGTGCGCTCCACCAAGGCATTTAGGCAGACAGCGTAGGCAACACAGCTGCATTCTGCTAATAGCCGCAAGTCATGAGGCTTCGCGGACAATCACCTGCATGGGCATCAGCCAATACATCAAGGAGATAGGCCGCGGCAAGCAGGGCGCCCGCTCGCTCAGCCGGGAGCAGGCCTGCGACCTGTTCGGCCAGATTCTCGACGGCACCGTGACCGATCTGGAAATCGGCGGCTTCTGCCTGGCCATGCGCATCAAGGGCGAAACAGCCCAAGAGATGGCCGGCTTTCTGGACGCCACCCACGCGCGCCTGAACAAGGTGCCGGCGGGCGACAAGCCGCTGGTCGTGCTGCCCAGCTACAACGGCGCAAGGCGCCTGCCGGTGCTGACGCCCTTGCTGGCACTGCTCATAGCTCGTCGGGGTTTGCCGGTGCTGATCCACGGCACCGCCACTGAGTCCAGCCGGGTTTTCGTGCCTCATGTGCTGCAGGCCCTGGGCATCGACCCGCTGCCGGCCGTGCGGGCGATCGATGGCGGTGAGGTCGTGTATCTGCCGACAGAGCTGCTGAGCCCGGGCCTGAAGCGCCTGCTGGATGTGCGCAAAGCCGTGGGCCTGCGCAACTCAGCCCACAGCCTGGTCAAGCTGATGAACCCGGGCGCCGGTCCGGCGGTGATCGTGAGCAGTTACACCCACCCGGAGTACGCTGTGTCGATGGCGGCAGTGTTCGAGCTGATGGGCTCCACCGCGCTGCTGCTGCGCGGCACCGAGGGCGAAGTGGTGGCCGATGCACGGCGATTGCCCCAGATGGACGGCTTCATTGGCGGTCGCCGCGTGGCGCTCGAGGAAGGCCGCAAGGGCACCCTCACTTCGCTCCCGGAGCTACCGAAGGAGATCGACCCTGAGGCAACCGCGACTTATATTCAGGAGGTGCTTGCTGGCAGCAAGGCCGTTCCCGATTCGATGGCATTGCAGGTGGAACACATCTTGCGTTTGGCAGAAGGAACATGAATACAGGAATAGTCACGCTCGTCGGCGCTGGCCCGGGCGATCCCGAACTGCTGACGATCAAAGCGGCCAAGGCCATCGGCGCCGCCACGGTGCTGCTGGTCGACGACCTGGTCAGCGATGAGATCGTGGCGTTGGCGCCGCCCACCGCGCGGGTCGTGCACGTGGGCAAGCGCGGCGGGTGCAACAGCACGCCACAGGCTTTCATCGAAAAACTGATGGTGATGGCCGCCCGCGAAGGCGAAAACGTCGTGCGTCTCAAAGGTGGCGACCCCTTCATCTTCGGACGCGGAGGCGAGGAAGTTGAGCATCTTCAGGCCGCAGGCATCGAGGTGCGGGTGATCAATGGCATCACTTCGGGCCTCGCCGCCGTTACCTCGCTGGGCGTTGCGTTGACGCACCGCGACCACGCGCACGGAGTGGTGTTCGTCACCGGTCATGCGCGCCCCGGGTCCGACGGCACCGATTGGGGCACTCTGGCGGCAACGGCGCGCCACGCCAGGCTCACATTGGTGATCTACATGGGCGTCAGCGCTGCCGCTCGCATTCAGGAAGGCCTGCTCAGCGGCCTGCCCGCTTCGACGCCCGTTGCCATCGTCCAGCGCGCCAGCCTGCCGGACCAGCGACAGGCCGTGACGACACTGGGCGAACTGAGCGCAACCATCGAGCGCGAGCAGCTGGCCAGCCCCTGCGTCATCGTGGTGGGCGACGTGATCGGCGGGATTCGGGCTGCGGCCAGCACGCCGGCTGCGGCCCGTTTCGGCTGAAGCCGGCCGTCCCGTGAGCTACGACGCGGTCGTCATCGGCGCCGGTGCGGCAGGCCTGTTCTGCGCCGCAAGTGCAGCCCGGCGCGGCCTGAAGGTGCTGCTGATCGACCACAGCGAGAAACTGGCCGAAAAGATCCGCATCTCGGGCGGCGGGCGCTGCAACTTCACCAATCGCGACCTCGACCCACGGGCGCCGCAAAAGCACTTTCTGGGCGACAACCCGAATTTCTGCCGCTCGGCCCTGTCGCGCTACACACCGCAGGATTTCATCGCCCTGGTGCAGCGACACGGCATCGCGTTCCATGAAAAGCACAAGGGACAGCTTTTTGGCGACCGCTCGTCGGACGATTTCATCGACATGCTGGTGGCTGACTGCGACGCCGCCGGCGTAGCGCGCTGGCAGCCCTGCGCCGTCAACGCGCTGCGCGCCGGCGAAGGCGAAGGCGGAGGCGGAGGCGAAGGCGAATACGTGTTGGACACCGACCGCGGCGAAGTTCATGGCCGCAACGTCGTGGTCGCCACGGGCGGCTTGTCGATCCCCAAGATCGGCGCCACCGATTTCGGCTACCGGATCGCGCGCCAGTTTGGCATCCGCGTTGTCGAACCGCGTCCGGCATTGGTGCCGCTGACGTTTGACGGTGCGGCCTGGGCACCCTACGCTCAGCTGGCAGGGCTGTCGCTGCCCGTGCGGATCGAAACCGGCACGGGCAAGAGCCGGACCGCCTTCGACGAAGACCTGCTGTTCACCCACCGGGGCTTGAGTGGCCCGGCCGTGTTGCAGATTTCCAGCTACTGGCGCGCCGGCGAGCCCATCCGGATCAACCTGGCCCCCGACACCGACCTTGCCAAGACCCTGCTGGCGGCCAAAGTCATGTCGCGCAAGCTGGTTGCCAACGAACTGGCGGCTTTCGTACCGACCCGACTGGCCGACGCCTGGGTGCAGCAAGACCCGGCGTGGCAAAGACCGGTCAACCAGGCCACCGACAAGGCCCTCATGACCCTCGCTGCGCGGCTGGCGAACTGGGAACTGGTTCCCACCGGGACGGAAGGCTTCAAGAAGGCCGAGGTGACGGCCGGCGGCGTGGACACCCGCGACCTGTCCTCCCAGACTCTGGAATCGAAGCAGCCACGCCTTTATTTCATTGGCGAACTGGTGGATGTCACCGGCTGGCTGGGCGGCTACAACTTCCAGTGGGCCTGGGCCAGCGCTGCTGCCTGCGCTGACCACCTTGCCGGGCCCCACAATAAGGCTATAATTTCAGGCTTTGCTGGCAAACCCCCGACTGCCTGATCAACATTTGTCGGGGAACCCCGCTGCGAGCCCGATCTTCTTGCGGCACATTTTTGAAATCATGAGCTGATGACGACCATCCGTGTAAAAGAAAACGAACCGTTCGACGTGGCCCTGCGCCGCTTCAAGCGCACCATTGAAAAGCTGGGTCTGCTGACCGAACTGCGCGCCCGCGAGTTCTACGAAAAGCCCACTGCCGAGCGCAAGCGCAAGAAGGCCGCGGCGGTCAAGCGCCACTACAAGCGCGTTCGCAGCATGCAGCTGCCCAAGAAGCTGTACTGAGCATTCAGGAACAGAGGCTGCCGCCAGCAGCCGTGCCGGCAAGGCACACAAGCCCGCCTGGGGACGCTCAAGCGGGCTTTTTCGTTTCCGTGTGCGTATTCACCGAGGACCGACCATGAGCCTGAAAGAACGAATCACCGAAGACATGAAGGCCGCCATGCGCGCCAAGGACGCCGAGCGCCTGGGCACCATCCGATTGCTGACAGCGGCCATGAAGCAGAAAGAAGTGGACGAGCGCATCGAACTGGACGACCCGATGGTGATAGCCATCGTCGACAAGATGCTCAAGCAGCGCAAGGACAGCATCGATGCCTTCGAAAAGGCAGCGCGCCAGGACCTGGTCGACAAGGAAAAGGCCGAGGTTCTCGTGCTGCAGGCCTACCTGCCTGCGCGCCTCGGCGCAGAAGAAGTGGCGGCC
Organism: Burkholderiales bacterium; assembly: GCA_025361305.1. Classification (GTDB taxonomy): domain Bacteria; phylum Pseudomonadota; class Gammaproteobacteria; order Burkholderiales; family Burkholderiaceae_C; genus Ramlibacter. Next base: position 1,625 of record JANYAN010000095.1, on the reverse strand, counting down.
GAGGTGAAAGCCATCGTCGCAGAACTGGGCGCCAAGGGCCTGGGCGACATGGGCAAGGTCATGGGCGCTGTGAAGGCCCGCTTGGCCGGCAAGGCCGACATGGGGCTGGTTTCAGCTGCGGTGAAGGCTGCACTGGCTGGTTGAAGTCAAGATCCAGCCACCTTCATCCTGTTGACGAGCACTGAACCCACAGTCTTCGCACCGTAGTTATAGGTGTCAGCCCCGACCGCATGGATGCCTGCCAGCATGTCTCGCAGATTTCCGGCAATCGTGATTTCCTGCACCGGGTAGGCGATGCGCCCCTTTTCCACCCAGAACCCGCTCGCACCGCGCGAGTAATCGCCGGTGACGTAGTTCACGCCCTGCCCCATCAGCTCGATCACGAACAGGCCTGTGCCGAGCTTGCGCAGCATTTCGGACAGATCGTCGCCAGCGCGTGTCAGGCGCGAAGTCAACGTCAGGTTATGCGAGCCTCCGGCGTTGCCCGTGGTCCGCATGCCGAGCTTGCGCGCCGAATAGGTGCTCAGGAAGTAGCCTTCCACCCGGCCTGCGTCGACCACTTTGCGAGCCTTGGTGCGAACGCCCTCCTCGTCGAAGGCGGCGCTGCCCTTGCCGCGCGGCACCAGCGGGTCTTCGAGGATGTCGATGTGCGACGGAAAGATTTTCTTGCCCAGCGAATCGAGCAGAAACGTGCTCCTGCGATACAGCGCGCCGCCACTGACGGCCTGCACGAAGCCGCCCAGCAGGCCAGCCGCCAGGGGCGATTCGAACAGCACCGGGCATTCGCGCGTGGTGATCTTGCGGGATTTCAGCCGGGAGAGTGCTCGCTCGGCTGCGTAACGTCCCACCGCGGCCGGCGCTGCCAGCTCGGCGGCCGAACGCATCGAGCTGTACCAGGCGTCGCGCTGCATGTCAGCACCCTTGCCGGCAATCGGCGCCACCGACATCGAGTGGCGCGAGCTGGCATAGCCGCCACGAAAGCCGCGGCTGTGGGCGCTGAAGAAGTGGCTCTGCTGCGCCGAGACACCGGCGCCTTCGCTGTTGGTGATGCGCTTGTCCGTCTTGAGTGCTGCATCCTCGCAAAGCAAGGCAAGTTTCGCTGCCTCTTCGCTGTTGATGGCCCACGGATGGAACAGATCGAGGTCAGGTTGCTGGTTCGGGCCGGCGATGTCGGCTGAGTCGGGTAGCCCAGCCACCGGGTCTTCGGCCGTGAAGCGAGCGATGTCGAAAGCGGCCTGGACCGTCTGCTCGATCGCGGCGGCTGAAAAATCGGAAGTGCTGGCGTTGCCGCGCCGATGACCCATGTAGACGGTAACGCCCAGGGATTTGTCGCGATTGCGCTCGACATTTTCCAGCTCGCCCTTGCGCACAGATACGCTCAGGCCACACCCTTCAGAGGCCTCGGCACCCGCATCCGTGGCACCCAGCTTGCGCGCGTGGGCCAGTGCGACATCGACCAGTTGTTCAAAGGCGGCTCGGCTGTAGGCAAATCCGGTGGCGGCACGGGCGTCTTTTTTGTTCATGGCGGGGGCTATGATACTTGTGCACATGTCCCGAAAACCCAAAAAAGGCTATTTCGTCCGCGGCCAGTTCGTCGCCGAAGGCAGCCAACTGGACCTCGAGCT
>JANYAN010000087.1 GCA_025361305.1 Burkholderiales bacterium | reverse complement strand
GTCGCATCGGCTTCGCCGGGCGCGACCTGCTCGCCGCCACCGAGCCGGAATTGTGCGGCATTCGCGGCCGCCGCATCGGCATGGTGTTCCAGGAGCCGATGACGGCGCTGAACCCGCTGATGCGCATCGGCACCCAGGTCGCCGAACCGCTGCGCCGGCATTTTTCCGCAAGTCGTGCCGAGGCCGAGTCCCGCGCCCGACGGCTGCTGGAGCGGGTCGGGCTGCCGGCGTCGCGAACTCCGCCAAACCTGTATCCGCACCAATTGTCCGGCGGGCAGCGGCAGCGGGTGGTGATCGCGATGGCGCTGGCCTGCGGCCCCGACCTGCTGATCGCCGATGACGGCATGAACGACAGGGGACGGCCCGAACAGTCGTTCCCGCGGCATCGTGTATTCGCGAACTAGGTTGTCGACCTGGAGCAACGGCACGGCCGTCATGCCGCAACCCCGTCAATCGCTTGCGCTGGCACCGCGTCCAGCCGGATGCAGCGCGCGACATGGCCCGGTTCAATCTCGACGGGCGCGGGTGGGGCCACTCGGCACTCGGGCACTGTCAGCTGGCACCTGCCGGCAAAGGTGCAACCGGAGGGCAGGTCTGCCAGCTCGGGCACGGTGCCGGCGATCGTGACCAGGCGCTGTCCCCTGGGTGTCGACAACCCCGGCCGCGCCGCGAACAGGCCCCGGGTGTAGGGGTGCATCCGGTTGCGGAAGACCGACACGGTCGGGCCGCTTTCGACGACAGCGCCGCCATACATCACCAGCGTACGCGTGACGTTCTGCGCGATCACGCCCAGATCGTGCGAGATCAGCATCAGCGCCATGCCCCGCTCGGCGACCAGCTCGCTGATCAGTTCCAGGATCTGCTTCTGGATGGTCACGTCCAGCGCCGTTGTCGGTTCATCGGCGATCAGCAGGTCGGGGCCGCAGGCCAGCGCCATGGCGATGGTCACTCGCTGGCGCTGTCCGCCAGAGAACTGGTGCGGGTAGGCGTCGATACGCCGCGCGGCGTCGGGGATGCCCACGCGGTCGAGCAGCGCAACGGCCTCCGTGCGCGCCTGGGCCCGCGACAGGCCGCGGTGAAGTCGCAGCGGCTCGCCGACCTGACGGCCAATGCTGTGGACCGGGTTGAGGGCCGTCATCGGCTCCTGGAAAATCATGCCGATGCGGTCGCCGCGGATGCGGCACATCTGGCCGTCCGTCCGGGTGGTGAGCTCCTGCCCGTCAAACCGGATACTGCCCGAGACCTTCGCGCTCTCGGGCAACAGGCCCATCAGCGACAGCGCGGTGATGGACTTGCCGCAACCCGACTCGCCGACCAGCCCCAGCGTTTCGCCGCGCTCCAGCGAGAAACTCACGTTTCGCACCGCCCGGGCCGGCCCGCGGTGGGTCTGGAGCGTAACACTGAGGTCGGTGACGTCTAGAAGTGCCATCAGCGTTTGCGGGCCAGGCGAGGGTCGAATAGATCCCGCAGGCCGTCGCCCAGCAGGTTCAGGCCAAGCACGGCCAGCGCGATGGCGACGCCGGGGTAGACGCCCAGCAGCGGCGCCTGAAACAACAGGCTTTGCGCCTCGCTCAGCATCCGGCCCCACGATGGCTGGGGCGGCTGCGTGCCCAGGCCGAGATACGACAAGGCGGCCTCGGCCAGGATGGCGATGGCGAAGCGGATGGTGGCTTGCACGATCAGCACCGACATGATGTTGGGCAGCACGTGCTCGACCGTGATGCTGAACGCGCCCTTGCCACAGGCGCGCGCGGCCAGCACGAATTCGCGTCCCCAGATCGTGTTGGCCGAGGCCCGCGTGATCCGCGCGAACGTGGGAATGTTGTAGATGCCGATGGCAATGATGGCGTTGACCATGCCTGCGCCAAATACGGCGGTGAGCATGATGGCCGACAGGATGGCGGGGAAGGCGAAGCCGAAATCGGCCACGCGCATGATGACCTCTTCCACCCAGCCGCGCCGGGCGGCGGCCAGCAGGCCGAATGCTGTGCCCACCAGCAGGCCGATGCTGACGGCGATCACACCCACCGCGATGGACGCCCGCGCGCCAACCAGCAGCAGCGAAGAAACATCGCGGCCATACGCGTCCGTGCCCAGCCAGTGCTGCGCGCTGGGCACCTGCAATTTGGCCGGCATGTTCACCTCGTAGGGTGAGTAGGGCGTCCAGATCAGCGATAGCAGGGCCGCAAGCACCAGCAGCAGGGTCAAGGTGACACCAATGGCGAAACTGCGGTGCGACAGCGCCCGTTTCCAGAATCCCGGGCCTTGCAGCAGAGGCGGCGTCGCGACCAAGGGTATTTCACTCATATGTCGCCGGCCTTCACGCGCGGATCGATCACCGCATAGAGCACGTCGACAAAGAAGTTCACGACGACCACCATGGCCGCCAGCAGCATCACGCAGTTGCGCACGACGATCAGGTCA
>JANYAN010000276.1 GCA_025361305.1 Burkholderiales bacterium | reverse complement strand
GCTTTTCTTCCAGCGCCGCCGACGAGACCGGCTGCGCCTCGTCGAAGCCCATGACTGTGCAGCTGCGGCCCATCAGGGTCGTCAGGCGCGCGGCGCGCTTGCAATAGGCGCCGTTGTCCAGCACGAGCACATGGCCGCCGCGGGGAACCAGCGTGGCCACAGCCGCCTCCACGCTGAACGTGCCGCTTCCCTGAAGCGGCACCACCACAAGCGTTTCCTGGGCATGAATGATCTTGAGCAGGCTTTGCCGCACCCGCGCAGTGACGGCATTGAAATCGCTGTCCCATGAGCCCCAGTCGCGCAGCATGGCCAACTTGGTGCGCAGCGTGGTGGTCAGCGGGCCCGGTGTGAGGAGGATCTTGTCTCTGTCCATGTTTTGCAGTCTCTGCGTTCAAAGATTTTGGTTACCTGTCAGTCCCCCGCCAGGCCTGGGTGCGGCGGTTGACCCACCAGGCCAGGCCCATGAACATCAGCGTCGCCGCGGCTGATGCGGCGGCGATCAGCACCGCCATGGCCGCGGCTGCGCCGGTCTCGCCGGCCTCGTCCAGGTTGAGGATGGCAATCGACGCCACCTTGGTTTCCGGCGAATAGAGGAACACGACGGCCGAGATCGTGGTCATCGCGTTGATGAAGAAGTAGCGCGCGATATCGACCAGCGCCGGCGTGCAGATCGGCAGCGTGACACGCCAGAAGGTCTTGAAGAAGGGCACTTTCAGCGACGCGCTCACGGCCTCGAATTCGCCGTCGAGCGACTTGAGCGCCGTGACTGCCGTGAGGTGACCGGTGGTATAGAAGTGCACGATGGTGCACAGCGTCAGCAGCGTGACGGTGTGGTACAGCCCGTTGAGTGGATTTTTCGGCTCGTTGAAGAAGAAGATGTAGCCCAGGCCCAGCACCAGCCCGGGCACGGCCATGGGCAGCATGGCCAGCAGCTTGACGATGCTGCGCAGTCCGTCCATGCCCTTGGTCTTTTCCAGCAGATAGGCTCCGCAAAACACCAAAGCAGTGCCGAACAAGGCGGTGCCGGCCGCCATTTTCAGGCTGTTGACAAAGCCCGTGCCGACTTCGGCGTCAACCAGGCCCATCACGTAGTGGCGCAGGCTGGGTGTGAGGTTGTACGGCCAGAAACTGGCGAAGGAAGCGAAGATCGCCATGCCCAGCATGGCCAGAACCAGAAACGCGATGACGCCGCAATAGCCGGTCATGGCTGCGTCGTAGACTGGCGCGCGTTTGGCCCGGTAGGGCACGGCCCGGGCCGTGAGCATTGCCGTCTGGCGACGGCTCACGTAGTGATCGACGCCGAACGTCAGCACGGCCGGCGCCAGCAGCAGGATGGCCACCACGGCGCCCTTGGCGAAGTCCTGCTGGCCGATCACCAGCTTGAACACGTCGGTGGCCAGCACATTGAAGTTGCCGCCGATGACCTTGGGGATGCCGAAGTCGGTGATCACGAGGGTGAAGGTCACCAACGCAGCGGAGATCAGGCCGTACTTGGCGCCTGGCAGCGTGATGGTGAAGAACTTGCGCGCGGCGCTGGTACCCATGGCATCGGCCGCCTCGTACAGGCGGGCATCCGACAGGCTCAGTGCGGTGACCAGGATCATCAGCGCATGGGGGAAAACCGCGAAGCATTCGGCCACCACGATGCCCGGCGCGCCGTAGATCTGGGCGATGCCGACGCCGTGCATCCATTCGCGCAGCACGCCCTGATTGCCGAACCAGTAGATCAGCGAAATGGCCGACAACAGTGAAGGCGCCAGCAGCGGGATCAGCGTGATGCCGCGAAACAGTGCCTTGAGAGGCATCAGCGAACGCGCCAACGCATAGGCGAACCCGAAGGCCAGCGGCACCGCGATCAGCGAGACGACGGCCGAAACCCAGAGGCTGTTCCACAGGCTGTCCAGCAACGCCGGCGTCTTGGCGTACTCGATGAAGTTGTCGAACCAGACGAATTGCCCCGCCTTGCCCTGGGCCGACTGCTCGAGGATGGTGAACAGCGGCAGCGCCAGGAAGGCCGTCAGGGCCAGCGCGACGGCCAGCAGCGCAAAGTGGGCGACGCGGTCGGTCCAATGCGCTGCCTGTTTGACCGGCGGATAGGTGCCTGCGGACAGCACTGCGCTCATGGGTTCGCCTAAAAGACCTTGATCCGCTCTGGCAGAAGCTTGAGCCTGAGCGGCGAGCCGACCTCAAGCGCCTGCTCGGACAGGAAGTTGAGCGACAGGTACACGGTGAGCTTATGGCTGTCCAGTGCCGGCGAGGCCACCCGCACGTGGCAATAGGAGCCCAGAAACTCGATCTTCTCGATGCTGGCGTCGAAGACGTGCGCATCGCCCTCGGCGATGGGGCGGGCCAGGACATCCTCGGGCCGCAGGTAAACACGGGCTTGCCGGTCGGCACCGTCACAGGGAATGCAAAGGCTGCCAAAACGCAGTTCCCCCGCGGCCACCGTAGCGGGCAGCACATTCACCTTGCCGACAAAATCGGCCACGAAGGGCGAAGCCGGTTCGCGGTAGATTTCCAGCGGCGTGCCGACCTGTTCGATCACGCCGTGGTTCATGACCACGATGCGATCGGCCACAGAAAGCGCCTCTTCCTGGTCGTGGGTGACCATGACGGTGGTGACCCCCAGCTTCTGCTGGAGGGCGCGGATCTCAGAACGCAGCCGCAGCCGCTCCAGCGCGTCCAGGGCCGACAGCGGCTCGTCCAGCAACAGCAACCCAGGCGCGGTGGCCAACGCCCGCGCCAGCGCGATCCGCTGCTGCTGACCGCCCGAGAGCTGCGCCGGGTACTTGGTTTCGCTGCCGGGCAGGCCGACCAGCTTGAGCAGTTCGGTGACCCGGCGGGTGATCTCGACACGGGGCGTCTTGCGGTTCACCAGACCATAGGCCACGTTGTCGGCCACACTCAGGTTGGGAAACAGTGCGTAGCTCTGGAACACGATGCCGTAGTCGCGCTGCGCCGGCGGCAGCCGCGAAATGTCGCGCCCGCCCTGCCAGACCTCACCGGCTGTCTGTACCTCGAGGCCGGCGATGATGCGCAGCAGCGTGGTCTTGCCGCAGCCCGAGGGCCCGAGAAAACAGACGAACTCACCCTTCCCGATGCCCAGGCTGACGCCGGACAGGGCCGTGAAGCCCCCGAACTCCTTGCGGATGTGGCGCAGGTCGAGAAAGAGGTCCTGCGTCACCTCACCGCTTCTCTGTCTTTCCGTCGTAGCGGCGCGTCCACTCGGCGAGGATGCGCTCGCGGTTGTCGGCGGCCCAGTTGAAGTCCATCTTCACCAGCCGGGCTTCGTAGTCCTTGGGCACATTGGCCAGTGGCGCCGCCACACCAGGCTGGGCCGTGATGGCAAAGTTCTTGCCGTACAGCAGCATCGCATCCTTGCTGGAAGCCCAGTCGGCAAGTTTCTTGGCCGCCTCGAGCTTCCTGGTGCCCTTGTGGATGCCGAAAGCTTCCAGGTCCCAGCCCAGGCCTTCCTTCGGGAACACCAGGTCGATCGGGGCGCCCTTGGCCTTGTTGGTATTGGCCCGGTATTCGAACGAGATGCCGGCGACGAATTCGCCCGAGGCCGCCATGTTGCACGGCTTGGAGCCCGAGTGCGTGTACTGCGCGATGTTTTCGTGCAACCCGTCCATGAACTTCCAGCCGCCGCCGTTGCCCTTGTCGTCGCCAAACAGCGCCAGCCAGGCTGTGACATCGAAATACCCCGTGCCGCTGGAGGCCGGGTTGGGCATCACGATCTGGCCCTTGTAGACCGGCTTGGTCAGGTCTTTCCAGGTTTCGGGCTTGGGGATGTTGCGCTTTTGCGCTTCCACCGTATTGAAGCAGACAGTGGCGCCCCACACGTCCATGCCGAACCAGGCGGGAACCTTGCGGCTGTCGCGGTACTTGCTCATGATGGCGTCGAGGTTCAGCGGCGCGTAGGGTTCCAGCATCCCCTGCTTGTCCAGCAGGGCCAGGCTGGAAGCGGCCACGCCCATCACGACGTCGGCCTGCGGATTGTTCTTTTCGGCCAGCAGCTTGGCGGTGATCACGCCTGTGGAGTCGCGCACCCATTTGATCTCGATATCGGGATACGACCGGTTGAAGCCCTCCTGGTAGGCCTTGATCTGGTCGGTCTCCAGCGCCGTGTAGACCAGCAATTGGGTCTTTTGGGCGAAGGCGCCGGCGGCACAGGCTGCCAGCCCCGCCAGGACGAGGGATTGGGCAATTCTGGAAAGGCGCATGGGAACTCCTCTGGGGCAAAAAAAGGTTTTCAATGCTGCGAGCCGACGGTGACGGTGTGATGACGCAACAGGCTTGCCTGCCCATCCCCCGCCCCCTGGATTTTGATTTAACGCTGCCCCAAAAATCTTGTCAATTGTTTTTTGCAGATTGTTGACAATCCTGCCGATGCTGCTTTAATGGAACACATGAATGCGGTATTTCACCCCACCATTGCGATGCTGCAAAGCAGTTCGCTGACCACAGTGGTCCAGCACGAGATCGAACGCGCGATCCTGCAGGGCGAATATGCGCCGGGCAGCAAGCTGATCGAGGCCACGCTGGCCGACCGGATGGGCGTGTCGCGCGGCCCGGTGCGCGAGGCCTTCCGGATGCTGGAAGAAGCCGGGCTGGTGCGCACAGAAAAGAACCGCGGCGTGTTCGTGCGCGATATCCCGATCGACGAGGCCGTCGAGATCTTCGACCTGCGTGCCGCGATGGACGAACTGGTCGGACGGCAGCTGGCCGGTAAGATCACACCTGCCCAGCTGAAGGAAGTCAAGGGCCTGGTCGATTCGATGGAGAAAGCCGTGAGGGCCGAGGACGCCTACAAGTACCACCTGCTGAACCTGAAGTTCCACGACCGCCTGGTGGAGATGGCCGGCAACAGCAAGCTCACGGCCATCTACCGCAAGTTGATCAAGGAGCTGTCGCTGTTCCGACGGCTGAACCTGGCCGATGGCTGGCTGCTGCCGATCTCGGCCAGCGAGCATCGCCAGATCATCAAGGCAATCGCCTCTGGCGATCCAGACGCCGCAGGACGCGCGATGTTCGACCACGTCATGGACAGCAAGGAGCGCACCATCGAGAACGACCTGCGGCGTCAGTCACGCGACCGGCTGGACGAAGACGGCGCCACCCGATCCGCAAAGGCATCCCGTGCTTGACGTCAATAACCGCGGCTACGCCCTGCCCCGGCAACCCACCGTGGTGGTGTGCGTGGACGGCTGCGAGCCCGACTATCTCGGCCAGGCCGTGGCGCTGGGCCACACGCCCTGGCTCAAGCGGACGCTGGCCCAGGGCACAGGCCTCATCGTCGAGTGCGTCGTGCCCAGCTTCACCAACCCGAACAACCTGTCGATCGTCACAGGCGCGCCGCCCAGTGTGCACGGCATCTGTGGCAACTACCTGTACGACATGGCCAGCGGCGCCGAGGTCATGATGAACGACCAGAAGTGGCTGCGCGCACCAACACTGCTGGCGGCCTTGGCCGGCGCGGGTAAATCGGTCGCCGTGGTAACGGCCAAGGACAAGCTGCGCCGGTTGCTGGGCCACGGCATGCAGGGCATCTGTTTTTCGGCCGAAAAGGCGAACGACGTGAGCGTCCAGGAGAACGGCATCGCCGATGTGCTGGCCCTGGTCGGCATGCCTGTGCCCAGCGTCTACAGTGCCGAGTTGTCGGAGTTCGTCTTCGCTGCCGGTGTCAAGCTGATGCAGCAGCGCCGGCCCGACGTGATGTATTTGTCCACAACCGATTACGTCCAGCACAAGCACGCACCGGGGACCGCTGGCGCCAATGCCTTCTACGCGATGATGGACGGCTACCTTGCCCGGCTCGATGAGATGGGCTGCGTGATCGCGCTCACGGCCGACCACGGCATGAACGCCAAGGTCGCCATGGACGGAACCCCCGATGTGATCTACCTGCAGGACTGGTGCGACGCCCAGCTTGGGCCGACGCGGGCGCGGGTGATCCTGCCCATCACCGATCCGTATGTCGTGCATCACGGCGCGCTGGGTTCATTCGCCACCGTCTACCTGCCGTCCGATGTAGCGGCTACGTCGCTGGTCAGCCGCCTGCGGGCGCTGCGCGGCATGGAAGTGGTGCTGACACGCGAGGATGCGGCCCAGCGATTCGAGCTTCCGCCCGACCGCATCGGCGACGTCGTCTGCGTGTCCGAGCGGTTCACCGTGATCGGCACTTCGGCCAACCGGCACGACCTGTCAGGGCTGGACGCGCCGCTGCGCTCGCACGGGGGCATCAGCGAGCAGCGCGTACCCCTGATAATCAACCGCAAGCTGCCCGGCCTTGACCCCGCGCGGCGCCTGCGCAACTTCGACGCGTTCGACCTGGCGCTGAACTACGCGCAATAGCCTTGGGAGACCAGCGTGATCAACGACTACATTCAGGAACGCCAGCTTCACCTCATGCGCATCGGCGGGCGCAGGGTCGGCGATGATCGCGCCGGCGACCGTCTTATCGAGGTGACCAATCCCTACACCGATCAACGTATCGGCACGGTGCCCAAGGCGACGCTGGAAGACGTCCGGGAGGCCTTCGCCATCGGCCACGCCTACCAGGCCGCATTGACACGCCATGAGCGCGCCGCCATCCTCGGGCGCGCTGCGGCCATCGTCCGGGAGCGCCTGGACGAGGTAGCGCAGCTGATCACGGCCGAGTCAGGCCTTTGCCTGAAGGATTCAGTGTACGAGGCCGGACGCGTGAGCGACGTGCTGCTGTTCGGCGCGAGCGAGGTGCTCAAGGACGACGGCCAGATCTTCAGCTGCGACCTGACGCCGCATGGCAAGCAGCGCCGCGTCTATACCCAGCGCTCTGCATTGCTCGGCGTGATCACCGCGATCACGCCGTTCAACCATCCCATGAACCAGGTCGCGCACAAGGTCGTGCCCAGCGTCGCCACCAACAACCGGATGGTGCTCAAGCCGTCGGAAAAGGTACCGTTCTCGGCAATCCTGTTCGCCGACATCCTGTATGAGGCAGGCCTGCCACCCGAGATGCTCAGCGTGGTCACGGGCGATCCGCGCGAGATCGGCAATGAGCTGATTACCAACCCGCAGGTCGATCTGGTCACATTTACCGGCGGCGTTGCCATTGGCAAGCAGATTGCGGGCAAGGCCGGTTACCGCCGCGTCGTGCTGGAGCTGGGCGGCAATGATCCGATCATCGTGATGGAAGACGCCGACATCGATGAGGCGTCGACATTGGCCGTGCAGGGTTCGTACAAGAATTCCGGCCAGCGCTGCACCGCCATCAAGCGCATGCTGGTACACGAATCAGTGGCAGGGCGCTTCACCGACCAGCTGGTCGAAAAGACCCGCGCCTGGAAGTGGGGCGACCCGTCGGACAGCAACAACGACATGGGCACCGTGATCGACCAGGCCGCGGCACGGATGTTTGAGGCGCGCGTGGAAGAGGCAATCTCGCTGGGCGCGCGGCTGCTGGTGGGCAACCAGCGCGACCGCGCGATGTTCTCGCCCACGGTCATCGACCGTGTCGATTCGTCCATGACGGTGGTACGGCAAGAGACATTCGGGCCGATCTCGCCCATCATGACCTTCGGCAACATCGACGAGGCGATCCGCATGGCCAATGGCACAGCCTTTGGCCTGTCCAGCTCGGTTTGCACCAACCGGCTCGACTACATCACGCGCTTCGTCAGCGAGCTTCAGGTGGGCAGCGTGAACGTGCGTGAAGTGCCGGGTTACCGGCTCGAACTCACACCATTCGGCGGCATCAAGGATTCCGGCCTGGGCTACAAGGAAGGCGTGCAGGAAGCGATGAAGAGCTTCACGAACGTCAAGACCTATTCCCTGCCATGGCCCTAAGAAGTGAGCCTCCACGCTCACTGCGTTCGCTGCCCCCCGAGGGGCCCCAAGCC
>JANYAN010000059.1 GCA_025361305.1 Burkholderiales bacterium | reverse complement strand
GCGCGACCGCCTGCTTCATCACGCGCGCGCTCTTGACCACCTGCGGCAGGAACATCTTGCCCTGGCCGAACAGGTCGCCCACGATGTTCATGCCGTCCATCAGCGGCCCCTCGATCACGTGCAGGGGCCGGCCGCCCTTGGCCAGGATGGCCCGGTAAGCCTCCTCGGTGTCCTGCACAATGAAGTCGGTGATGCCCGAGACCAGCGCGTGCGACAGGCGTTGCTTCACGCTGCCGGCGCGCCATTCGTTGCGTCTGGATTCATCCCGCGACGCACCCTTGGCGGATTCGGCGATCTCCACCAGCCGCTCGCCGGCGTCGGGGCGCCGGTTGAGCACCACGTCCTCCACACGCTCACGCAGTGTCGGCTCGAGTTCGTCGTACACGCCGACCATGCCGGCATTGACGATGCCCATGTCCATGCCGGCCTGGATCGCGTGGTACAGGAACACGGTGTGGATGGCCTCGCGCACCGGGTCATTGCCGCGGAAAGAGAAGCTAACGTTGGACACGCCGCCGGAGACCTTGGCACCGGGCAGGTTCTGCTTGATCCAGCGGGTCGCGTTGATGAAGTCGACCGCGTAGTTGTTGTGCTCCTCAATGCCGGTGGCGATGGCGAAGATGTTGGGGTCGAAGATGATGTCCTCGGGCGGGAAGTCGACCTCGTCCACCAGGATGCGATAGGCGCGCTCGCAAATCTCGATCTTGCGCTGGTAGGTATCGGCCTGTCCCTTCTCGTCGAACGCCATGACGACGGCGGCCGCGCCGTAGCGCCTGACCAGCCTGGCCTGGTGCTTGAACGCCTCGACACCTTCTTTCATCGAGATGGAATTGACGATCCCCTTGCCCTGGACGCAGCGCAGGCCGGCCTCGATCACCTCCCACTTCGACGAATCCACCATCATTGGCACCCGAGCGATGTCGGGCTCGCTGGCAATGAGCTGCAGGAAGCGCACCATGGCGGCCTTGCTGTCCAGCATGGCCTCGTCCATGTTGACGTCGATAATCTGGGCGCCGTTTTCCACCTGCTGGCGCGCCACCGCCAGGGCTTCCTCGAACTGGCCGTTCAGGATCAGCCGGGCAAAGGCCTTCGAACCGGTGACATTGGTGCGCTCACCGATATTGACGAACAAGCTGGTGCCCGCGTTGATCGCTACGGGCTCTAGCCCCGAAAGCCTCATGGGGGGAACTGGCATATCCGGCATGGCTCACCTGGCGAAATGGCCGGCGCGCGCCGGCGGTTGATCGAGGTGAGCGCCGTTGGGTCCCTCAAGCCTGACGGCCGTGGACACATGCCCGGGGCCGCTGCAGCGCTCCTTGAATTGCCGCGATTTTAGCTAGATCGGCAAGTCCGCCTTCTTCAATGTCCGCAGTACGAAGCTGGACTTGCTGTGGCGGATGCCCTTGATCTTGTACAGGCGCTCGCGCAGCAGCCGCTCGTAGTCGCGGGTGTCGCGCACGGCGACGCGCAGCAGGTAGTCGTATTCGCCGGAGACCAGCCAGGCCTCGATCACCTCGGGAATCGCCGCAAGCGTCTCGCCAAATTTCTCCAGCGTGTTGTCCGAATGGCTGTCCAGCGTGACCTGCACCAGCACCGTGTCGCGCAGATCCAGCGCCTGCGCGTTCAGGCGCACCGTGTAACCCTCGATCACGCCGGACTGCTCCATCTTGCGGATGCGTTCCCAGCAAGGCGAGGCGCTCAGCCCCACCGCCTGGCCGATCTGCTGCAGGCTGGCCCGCGCATCCTGCTGCAATACCTTGAGAATTTTCCGGTCGATGGCATCCATGCAGATGAATTATCGTCTTTTATTGAGGATCTCAAATTATTCATCCGAATTGATCAATTCACGTGGAAAGTTCAGCAGGATTTCCCGCGCGCGCCGGCAGATACTTCTGGCATGCCACAGGCGCTTACCGGCGCTGGCTGGACTGCAAGGGGCCGGCGGGTTACCGCCCGCTGGCCCGCTTGGGCACAATGGCATCTGCCCGAATGGCGGCGCAACGGCCCATTAAGTCACCGTTAAGGCGCCCCGGGCACACTCGCCCATTTCTCCTCCAATGGCCCTTTATGAACAGCTCGCGAGAGTCGGGTTCCGTCACTGACATCAACCGCGGCAGCATTGAAGGGCGAGGCCTTCAACGGCCGTACCCGCATGCGTCCGACCGATCGGCCGCGATGGCGGACCGGGCCCAGCCGCCCACGCTGTCCTGTGTCATTCCCTGCCGCAACGAGGCGCGCAATCTGGACGCGTTGCTGCCGTTGCTGTGCGAGCTTCTGCCCCAGCTCTCTTCGGCCTGGGAAATCGTCCTGGTCGATGACGGCAGCACCGACAACACCGCCGCGGTGATGGCCGATTGGGCCAACCTGCCGGGTTTTCGCGCCGTTCAGCTTTCGCGCAATTTTGGCAAGGAGGCCGCGCTCACCGCGGGCCTGGAGGCCGCCGCCGGTGAAGTGGTCGTGATGATGGACGCCGACCTGCAGCACCCGCCGGCCCTGATCGGCGAAATGATGTCGCATTGGCGCAAGGGCGCCGATGTGGTCTATGCCGTGCGCGCCAATCGCGACGACGAAGGCGCCGTCAAGCGCCTGGGGGCCCGGCTCTTCTACATGTTGCTCAATGGATTCGACCGCTTCGAGGTGCCCGCCGGTGGCGGCGATTTTCGCCTGATGGACCGGGCCGCTGTCGATGCCTTGCTGGCGCTTCCCGAGCGCAACCGCTTCATGAAGGGCCTGTACGCGTGGATTGGCTTTGACGCCGTGGCTGTACCCTACGTGCCCGATGCGCGCGCGCACGGGCAAAGTCATTTCGGCCTGGTTCGGCTGCTGCGCCTGTCGCTCGACGGCCTCACTTCGTTCACTACCTGGCCGCTGCGTGCGGTCAGCGTGCTGGGCATCCTGATGGCGCTGGTCGGGTTCGGCTATGGCGGCTACCTGACCCTGGCCTATTTTCTCTATGGCAACGAGGTTTCAGGCTGGACCACCATCGTGGTCAGCCTGATGTGTTTCCTGGGCATGCAGATGATCTCGCTGGGCATCATCGGCGAATACATCGGGCGCATCTTTGAAGAGGTCAAGGGCCGGCCGCTTTACGTGGTCAAGCGCGAACTCGGCCAGGGCCTGAAGGCGCCGCGCGCGTGACTTCCGCCCAGCGCCAGACCGGACTGCACGGCGCCGTGGTGCTGCTGCTGGTATTCGCCTGGTTTGCGGTCACCGGGTGGCTGCGCCCGCTGACACTGCCCGACGAGGGTCGCTACGCCGGCGTGGCCTGGGAAATGCTGCGCTCGGGTGACTGGCTCACGCCCACGCTGGATGGGTTGCCCTACTTCCACAAGCCGCCGCTGTTCTACTGGATTACCGGTGCGTCGCTCGCAACCTTCGGGCTGACTGAGTGGGCCGCCCGGTTGGCGCCATTGCTGGGCGCCACCGCCGGCGCATTTGCCCTGTACCGGTTTGCCCAGCGCCAGTGCGGCGAAGTCAGCGCGAGGTTCGCATTGCTGGCGCTGGCAACCCAGCCGCTGTTCTTCGTCGGGAGCCAGTTCGCCAACCTCGACATGCTGGTGGCCGGCTGCATCAGCGTCACCGTGTTCGCGCTTGCCCAGGCCGTGTTGCAAGCCCAGGCAGGCCGACCCGAACGCCAGGCGCTGGCTCTTGCCTATCTGTTTGCCGCGCTGGGCATACTGGCCAAGGGACTGATCGGCGCGGTGCTGCCCGCGATGGTTGTCACGGTTTGGCTGCTGGCCCTGCGCCGTTTTCGCATGCTCTTCGCCCTGCTGTGGCTGCCGGGTATTGCGCTGTTTCTGTGCGTTGCCGCGCCGTGGTTCATCGCGATGCAGTTGCGCTTCGATCAATTCGCGGACTACTTTTTCGTGGTCCAGCATTTCAAGCGGTTTGCGCAAGGCGGCTTCAACAATGCCCAGCCGTTCTGGTTCTACCCTGCCGTGCTGGCCCTGCTGGCGCTGCCCTGGTCGCCCTGGCTGGCCGGCGCTGCGCGGCACCGCTACTGGGCCGACCCGCAGCAAGGACCCGTGCGAAAGCTGATGTGGCTGTGGCTGGCTACCATCACCGCCTTCTTCTCGCTGCCGCAATCCAAACTGGTCGGCTACATCCTGCCCGCGGCTGCGCCGCTGGCTTTCTTGATCGGCGACAGCGCGGCCCTGGGCTATGCACAGTCGGCTCGTTTGCGCCGGCTCTGGAGGTTCAGCGCGGGCACTGCCGGGGTGGTTTGCCTTGCCGTGGTCATCGTTGCCACGGTCTATGCGCCCAAGTCATCGCGCAACATCAGTCGCATCCTGGCCAGCCGCGCGGCGCCGGGCGAGCCCGTCATCTTTCTGCAAAAGTACTTTTTCGATGTCCCGTTCTATGCCGCGTTGCGCACGCCCGCGCTGGTCGTGGACGAATGGGACGATCCTGACCTGAGCCATCACGACAATTGGCGCAAGGAGCTGTTCGACGCACGCCAATTCGCGTCGCCGGCGGCCCCGCCCGTGCTCCTGTTGCGCGCTGACCTCGCAAATGTGCTGTGCCATGCGGGCGCCAGCTGGGTTGTTGGCCATCGCCGCCTGGCGGGCCAATATCCCGAACTGGCGGGTGGTACCGAGGTCGCCGCGATCGGCGAGGACGCGTTGTGGCGAGTGCCTGGCCGTGCCGGCACCACCCTCACTGGCCGTGGCTGCCCAGAAAAGCCCAGCGCGAGCTCAGCAGGTAAGTGATGAAGGCGACACCGACCAGCACCAGTGCAAGCACGGCGTCGTATCGCCAGCCGCTCCAGTGCAGCAGCGCCGCATATGCCAGCTCGTTGATGGCAAACCCTGCAGCGGAGATGCCGAAAAAGCGCTTGGCGGCGCGCCAGACGGGAGCCCTGAGCGCGCGGAAGGTCAGCAGCCAATGCCCACTGAACGAAACTACAAAGGCCGCAAGCCAGCCAACCACGTTGGCAGCCAGCGGTTCGACACCGGCCCCGCTGACCAGCAGAATCACCACGCACAGGTGCGTGGCAGCGGCCGCGCACCCCACCGCGATGAACCAGATGATGCGAATGACGGAATCGCTCACGAAGCCTGATGCCCGGTGTTTGGCGCCGACTGACGCAGCGACCTGATATGGAAGGCGCCATGGGCAACCCGACGCGGCGCATCGCCGTATGCATCGACGATTTCGGATTGCACGCGGGTGTGAATGCGGCTGCGCTTGAGCTGGTCGGCGCCGGACGCGTCAACGTCGTCAGCTGCATGGTCGGTGCCCCGCAGTGGCGCACCGGCGCACCGGCCCTGGCACAACTGCCTGCCGCGCAGGTGGATGTGGGATTGCACCTGGATCTGAGCGAATACCCGCTGGCGCGCTCTAACCGCCGCTCCCTGGCACAGCTGATGGCGCTGTCGGTGGCGCGCCTGCTCGATCCGGCCCGCATCCGCGCCGAAATCGATGCCCAGCTTGACACCTTCGAGCAGGTGCTGGGACGCACGCCCGACCATGTCGACGGCCACCAGCATGTGCACCAGTTTCCGGTGATCCGCGAGGCGCTGGTGCAAGCCCTGGCCAAGCGCTACCCGGGCCGGCCGCCCTGGCTGCGCAGTACCCGGCGGCCCCACGACGCCGTGGCGGGCGGCTTCAAGCCCTGGCTGATCGAGCGCCTCGGCTGCGAGGCCCTGGCGCGACTTGCGCGCAAGAACGGACACCGGCAAAACGGCCACCTGCTTGGCATCTATGATTTTCAGGGCGACAGCGACCACTACCTGGCGCTCATTTCGCAGTGGCTTGCGCAGGCCATGGATGGAGATCTGCTGATGTGTCACGCCAGCCTGGAGGCAACCGCACAAGACCCGATTCTTGGTGCGCGCCGCAACGAATATCAGGTTCTGCGCGGCGACACGTTCGGCGAGTTGATGACGCGGGCATCCGTGCAACTGGCGCCCCTGAGCCTGATCGCGCCGCGCGAATGAGTGGCCTGGCCGCATGGCCGGACTACGCCGCTTCCTTGTAGAAGTATCCGCGTTGCAGTGATCGCGCCGGCAACGGCGCGACCGCGTTGCGGATGGCGGCAATGTGCTCGGGCGTCGTGCCGCAGCAGCCACCGACAATGTTCACCAGACCCTCAGCCGCGAAATCGTGCAGCAGCCGGGAAGTCACTTCGGGCGTCTCGTCGAAACCGGTCTCGCTCATCGGGTTGGGCAAGCCGGCGTTGGGGTAACAGCTGATAAAGGTCTCAGGTGCGACGCGGGCGAGCTCCTGGATGTAAGGCCGCATCAAGGCCGCGCCCAACGCGCAGTTCAGCCCCACGGCCAACGGCTGCGCGTGCCGAACGCTGTACCAGAACGCGGCAACGGTCTGCCCTGACAGGATGCGGCCTGAGGCGTCGGTCACGGTGCCGCTGATGATGATCGGAAGGCGCTGACCGGATTTTTCGAAATACTCGTCGATGGCAAACAGGGCCGCCTTGGCATTGAGGGTGTCGAAGATGGTCTCGACCAGCAGCAGGTCGACGCCGCCATTCACCAGGGCTTCGACCTGCTCGTAGTACGCGGCGCGCAGTTGCTCGAAATCGACGTTGCGCGCGCCCGGGTCATTCACATCGGGGCTGATACTTGCCGTGCGGGGCGTCGGGCCAAGCGCGCCAGCGACAAACCGCGGCTTGTCCGGCGTGGAGAATTTGTCGCAGGCGGCACGCGCCAGCCGAGCCGACGCCCGGTTCATCTCGCCGGCCAGATCGCCCAGGTCGTAATCGTCCTGGGCGATTCGGGTCGCGCCGAAAGTGTTGGTCTCGATGATGTCGGCGCCGGCAGCCAGGTAGGCCTCGTGGATGTCGCGGATCACGCCCGGCTGGGTCAGGCTGAGCAGATCGCCGTTGTTCTTCACGTCGCGCGGATGCTCGGCAAACCGCTCGCCCCGGTAATCCGACTCAGCCAGCTTGAAGCGCTGGGTCATCGTGCCCATGGCGCCGTCCAGGATGACGATGCGCTGCGCAAGGATGCCCGGCAGGGCCTGGCCACGGGAATAGACGATCGGCTTCATGTTGTCCTGATTGTAGAAACATGCGGTTTTCCCCGCAGAATAGCGGCCATCTTGCCCACACCTCAATCCGTCCTGAGCGAAGTCTTCGGCTACGAGCGCTTTCGCGGCCCGCAGGCCGCCATCGTCGACCACGTGATCGCCGGGGGCGACGCACTCGTGCTCATGCCCACCGGGGGTGGCAAGTCGTTGTGCTACCAGATTCCGGCGATCGCGCGGCAGCGCGCTGGCCACGGCACCACCGTGGTTGTTTCGCCGCTGATCGCGCTGATGCACGACCAGGTTGGCGCCCTGCACGAGGCCGGCGTCGAGGCCGCGCTGCTCAATTCCACCCTTTCGGGCGAACAGGCCAACGCGGTCGAAAAGGGCTTGCTTCGAGGCGACTTCACCTTGCTCTACGCGGCGCCGGAACGGGTCACCACGGCGCGCTTCCTGGCCCAGCTCGACTCGCTCTATGAACGCGGCCAGCTCGCCCTTTTCGCCATCGACGAAGCGCACTGCGTAAGCCAGTGGGGCCATGATTTCCGACCCGAATATCGGGCGCTCACGGTGCTGCACGAGCGCTACCCCGATGTGCCGCGCATGGCGCTGACGGCCACGGCCGACGCCATCACCCGCGCCGACATCGTCGAGCGGCTGCAGCTCGAGGACGCGCAGCAGTTCATCAGCAGCTTTGACCGGCCCAACATCTCCTACACCATCGTCGAGAAGAAAGACGCCACCCCGCAGCTGCTGCGCTTCATCGCGCGCGAGCACCAGGGCGACGCCGGAATCGTCTACTGCCAGTCGCGCAAGCGGGTGGAGGAAGTCGCGCAGATCCTGTGTGAACACGGTATCGACGCGCTGCCCTACCACGCCGGACTGGACGCGGCCGTGCGCCAGCGCCACCAGGACCGTTTCCTGCGCGAAGACGGCGTCGTCGTGGTCGCGACCATCGCTTTCGGCATGGGCATCGACAAGCCCGACGTGCGCTTCGTGGCCCATCTGGACATGCCCAAGAACATCGAGGGCTACTACCAGGAAACGGGCCGCGCAGGGCGCGACGGCTTGCCCGCAGCCGCCTGGATGGTCTATGGCCTGCAGGACGTGGTGAACCAGCGCCGCATGATCGACGAGAGCCCGGCGGGTGACGACTTCAAGCAGGTCATGCGCGGCAAGCTCGACGCCCTGCTGGCGCTGGCCGAGGCCACCGACTGCCGCCGGGTGCGGTTGCTCGGTTATTTCGGCGACGCCTCCACGCCCTGAGGCAATTGCGACAACTGCCTGGCGCCGCCGGTGGTCTGGGACGGCACCGACGCGGCGCGCAAGCTGCTCTCGACCATCTACCGGGTTCAGCAGCAGAGCGGTATCAGTTTCGGCGCGGGCCACATCATGGACATCCTGCGCGGCAAGAAGACCGCGAAAGTCGCGCAGTTCGGCCACGAGCGGCTCACCACCTTCGCCATCGGCGCGGACTTCAGCGAGGCCCAGCTTCGCGGGGTGCTGCGCCAGCTGATCGCCACCGGCGCGCTGGCCGTTGACGCGCAGGCCTTCAACACGCTGCAGCTGACCGAAGGCTCGCGCGCCGTCCTCAAGGGCGACGCAGCCGTCACTTTGCGCGAATCAGTGTCGCAGCCTGTTGCGGGCCGCAGACGGCGCGACACGGCCAAGGCGCCCGCCGCGGTCGCAGCGGGCTTGACGGACACCGGCCAGGCCCGCTTCACCGCGCTCAAGGCGTGGCGCGCCGAGGTGGCCCGCTCGCATAATCTGCCCGCCTATGTGATCTTCCACGACGCCACCCTGGCGGCGATCGCCGCCCTGGCACCCGAAACCCTGCGTGACCTGCAGGGCGTCAGCGGCATTGGGGAAAGGAAGCTGGAGGCGTATGGAAGTGAGGTGTTGAGGGTTGTGCAATCAATCTAACCGCAACGCATGCCGGTTGCACCCGCCTACCTGTGAAGCATGGAAACGTCTTACGGCACTGGTGCCAGCCACTCCACAAGCCGTCCAGCGCTTTGCCATTGGCTGACTTGCGATGCAAGCATGCCGCCTTGGGCAGCATGGGCAACCACACAACACCGGGCCAGACCGGCCACCAACTCGTTACGCTGCGCGGCCAACTCGGCCGTCAGCCGTGGCGCGCCTGCCGTAGCGCTGACCACGGCCAGCGTGCCTTGCTCCAGCGCCCCGCGCCAAGCCAGGGGAAATCGGGCGCTCGTCGCATCGCGCGCCAGCGCAATGACCGTCGGTGCGCGTGATGCAAGCAGCACATCCAGCACCGATTGCTCCAGAGAGGAATGAAAGCCGCTGACCACCACCTGCCTGGCTTTGGCTTGCGCCACCGCCCAGTCCATCGCCGCGCGAATGGCGATGCCAGGGCATTGGCGTGATGCAAAGAAGCCGCTCATCGGCGCGGCCAGAAGGGTTTGCTGGCCGCGCCCGACGAGATGCCGGCCACCCGCGATAGCCTGCCAATCTGCAAATAACTGATTCTTCAAGTGATTGATTTCATTGAAGTTTTTTACCATGACGGGTTTATTTACAAACCTGCTAGCAAATAAACCGGTCAAGCTCAGCCAGCCGGCCACCAAGCGCCCACACCCGCCGCCAATGGACAACTGGTTGGGCCAACCAACTGTCAAGGGGCCGGCCACTAGGCGCGCCCACCCCGCCAGCCCAGGGATTCTTGCCTCTCCTGCCGTTGAGCCCCCTCCGAGCCTTCCCCCCTGCTACCCCGTCCCGCCCCTTAAAGAATTCTTGTCCCCCGCGCAGGACAGTTGGTAGGGACCTACCAACTGTCCCTACTGCTCGGCCATGCGGTGAAACAGATCACCCCACAGACTCGCTTCGTTCTTCTGGTCCTCGTGCAAGGACGGGCTCGTCATGCCAGGAGGACTACGCATCCACTACCCCGACCTACGCAAAGTCAGACCCGAACAGCCTAGCCCCTTCGAGTTCGAGTGGGAGTTCTGGAACGGGCGCGATCGAGAGCGTATCGGGCTGCGCTTCTCAACAAACAACAACTCGGATAAGCCATTGATTTTAAAGGAGTTTCTTCAATTTGACGGTTTATTTGCAAGCTCATTCGCAAATAAACCTGGCGTCTCCGCCGGTACTTCGGGCTTGGTATAGGCCGCGTTGCGGCGCCCTCGGTCCGGCAAGGCCAGCAGAACGCCTTGGTCCACCCAATCCTTGAGCATGCGCGAAGCCTCGGTAATGTCGACCTCAGCGATCTTGCGCAAGTCGCTGTTGCTGATGGGCCCATTACGGTCAATCCAGTCGCTCACCTGTGTCCACACCGGAGGGCGCTCTTCATTCAGCAAGGTCACCACCACGGCCTCATGCGTCGCCTGCACCACCTGCTGATATTGCGGCGGGTACAACTGGGCCTGCACCATTTCGGCGAACATCATGGGCACGCCTTCATTCAAATCGAAGTTAGGTGGCCGCGGGAAATCGCGCAGCGTCTTCACGATCAGCGGATTACGCGCCTTGGAACCCGCCTTTTCCACATTCGCCGGGGTAATGTTCCCAGGGAACACGCCCGGGCTGTCCACCTCAAGCCGGTCGTCGAAGATGCGAATGAAGATGTCGCGATTCAGCCGGTAGTCCCGGTGAATCACGGCATTGACAATGGCCTCCTTCACCACCCGCTCGGGGTAGCGATGTTGCGCCTTGAAGCCGCTCGACGCCAGTTCCACCCCCTCGGCCAATTCATGCAGCACGGCTCGCACCGTATCGTCGATCAGCCGAATCAATGGGCCGCGCAGTGTACGCGGTAGCTTTCGCATGTTGGGCTGCGCCCCGGCTAGCACCGCTTTGCCCTTGTAGATCATCAGCCGGACTTCGGCACGTGTACCCTGCGTCGCAAGCAAGCCGCCCGGCTCCTCGGCGAACAGCAGCACTGCCGCGCGGCGCGGTTGCCATTCGCCATCCACTCTTTCAGCTAGCCCGAGCTGCGCCATCTGCTCGGGCAAGGCCCTCGCACGGCCAAAGCCGCGCTCGGCGATGAACTCAGCCCAAGCTGGCGTGTCGAGCAACGCCCAATCCACAGGCACCGCCTCGCTCTCGGCGCTTTTCACACCGCGCTGATAAGACAGTTCCGCAATCTCCACCGCTGACATCGGGCGGTTGCTGGCATCCAGCCGCATCCAGGTGCCATCGTCCACGATGGAATGCACCTTGTCGCTCTTCTGCGCCTGCACCAGCACGACATGACCTACCGTGCCATCGCGCAACATGCAGGGGACGCGCAGGAACACGATGCCGTCAATCGCTGGACTGAACTGCGTACGCACCTTGCGTTGCAATTCATCCAACGCCTCGGGGTTCTCTTGCACGCCGTGGAGCCGCTGGGTACCCTTGGCCTTTGCCGGGTCTTCCACTCCGAGCGCCAGCGTACCGCCTTCGGTATTGGCAAAGGCGCACAGGGTCTCCAGCGCCTTTTGCACCATCTTGCCGGAGACGCGTTTCACATCGAGCGTGCGGCTCTCCGCCGTGGCGAGCAGGCGGGCGACGAGGGACGCCGCTTGAGCGGGGCTGAGCTCAATCATTCGCGTCCACCTCCCGCGCACCGCTGACGCGCCAGGGCGCGCAAGCCATCTTCGTCGCGCCCGGTGGGAATGCCGAACGTGATTTGCTCCTTCAGGTGCTCGGCAAAGCGCGTGATCAGGCGCGTAGCTGTGGCGTTATCCAGCGGGACTGCACCGTTGGCGGTTTGATATATCGCCTTGATGTCGTCCTGTGGCGGACGCTGCATGCCGATGAGGACTCGGCAAACCTGGCCGTTTGCTGGCACCCACTGCGCAACGACATCATCAATCGCCTGCCAACCTCGTAGATTGAAATATCCAATGCAAAAGTCTGCGTGCGTGGACTGGGTGAGCGTGGGCCTTAGCGTGTCGAGCAGCTTTTGGTCTATGTTGTCAAAGATGCGCGGCATGTTGGTGAGCGTCTCCCTCTCTGCCGGGGAGAATAACCTTAAATGCTGGGGATCGGCCAGCCGATAGGGTCAGACGGCGAGGCGCAGCGTTCCTATCGGACCATGGATTGCGGGTCAAGCCTGTCCTGAGCCTGCCGAAGCGGCCCGCATTGACGGATCTTCGCTACCGCAAAAACCCGATATTGCGCGCCTCACGCACCTCGGGCTTGATGCGATGTTCGGCTTCGAGCTGATCGAGAAATTCCAAAGCATCGAACTGTGCGGCCAGGATGTCGACCTGCCGCTTGACTGCGGCGAAGTCGCCGGGGCACAGCTGCTCCAGCCGCGCCAGGCGTGACTTCAGCTCATCGGTCAACAGAGCCGCGTCGCCCGCCAGCGCCTCGGTGACGAACATCTTTTCGCGCTGGGCATCCGTCAGCGGCCTGAACCTGATCTTGAAGGTAAATCGGCGCAGGGCCGCCTGGTCGATGCTGTCCATCAGGTTGGTGGTACACACGAAGATACCGTCGAACCGCTCCATGCCCTGCAGCATCTCGTTGACCGCGGTCACCTCGTAGGTGCGCTGAGCGCCGCGGCGATCCTGCAGGAAGCTGTCGGCCTCGTCAAGCAGCAGGATGGCCTTCTCGTTTTCGGCCTCGCGAAACATGGCGGCCATGTTCTGCTCGGTTTCGCCAACGAACTTGCTCATCAGGTCGCTGGCCTGTTTCACCAGCAGGGGCTGGTCAAGAGACCGCGCAATATGTTCGGCCAGCGCCGTCTTGCCGGTGCCGGGCGCGCCGTAGAAGCACAGCGTGCCATGGCCACGGGCCTTCAGGGCCAGCACAATGCGCGGCACGTCGAATCGGCTCTCGACGTTCAGCATGTCCAGGTCGTACGTGGTGACGCTGCGCCGCGAGCCCGCATCCTGGCCCCGGT
This sequence comes from Burkholderiales bacterium, assembly GCA_025361305.1. Classification (GTDB taxonomy): domain Bacteria; phylum Pseudomonadota; class Gammaproteobacteria; order Burkholderiales; family Burkholderiaceae_C; genus Ramlibacter. Next base: position 12,302 of record JANYAN010000059.1, on the reverse strand, counting down.
TCCCCAACGCCTGGTCGGCATTGCGAAGTTGGCGTTCGATCAGGCTTTCAACCGGCCCCGGCTCCATCGTCGCCAACCCCGCGAAGCGCACGGCCGTGCGGATCTGGGCCGGCGTCAGGCCTTTGCGGCTGGTGAGCTTGGCCACGAAAGCTTCGGACACGGCCACGCCTTCGAGTGTCTTGCGTACCAGCCCTTCGCGCGCGCCCGGCGGCGGCGATTTCAGCTCGAGGTGGTAGGCAAAGCGGCGGCGAAACGCCGGGTCGATCTGCTCGATGCGGTTGGTCACCCACAGCGTGGGCACCGCGTTGGATTCGAGAATCTGGTTGACCCAGGCCTTGCCGCTGACACTGCCGCTGGCAGGCGCGATGATCTGCTCGGCGCGCGCCATCAGCTGCGCTGCCTCCGAGCTGATCGGTGGAAAGACATCCTCGACCTCGTCGAACAGCAGCGCCGCCTGCGCGCTGCCCTTGAGGAAAACCTGCGCGATCTGCAGCGACCGATAGCGGTCGCGGCCGCTGAGCGAGTTGCCGTCGCGATCGGCGTATTCGACCTCGAACAGCTCCAGCCCAGCTGCCTGCGCCACGACCTTGGCCAACTCGGTCTTGCCGGTGCCAGGCGGCCCGTACAGCAACACGTTGACCCCCGGCTCCTTGCGTACCACGGCATTGCGCAGCAGGGCGCAAAGGACCTGCGCGTCTTCCTCGACGAAACTGAAATCGTGCAGCGACAGAGCGCTCTTGGCCGAGGGGCGGGTGAAGACCGCCATCAACTCGTTCTGGTCGCGATACTCGCGCATCAGCACCGGCGGCAGTTTTTCACTGACTTTCATCAGGTCGGCCAGGTCGGTGATGTTGTGTTCCGAAATCAGGTTCTCGACCAGGCCGATGCGCTCCAGGCGTGACCCGGCGCGCAGCGCTTCGCCCACCTCGGTGGCGTTGACCCCGGCGATCTCGGCAATCGCGGCGTAGGCCTCCGGCGCGTTGTTGACCTTGAACTCCACCAGGATGCTGCGCAGGTCTCGCTGGTAGCGCGCCAGGGTTCCGTAGAGCAGCAGCGCCCGCTCCGCCTTGTTCAGCTGCAGCAGCCCCGACAGCGCATCGATGTTCTTCTCGACCAGCGTTGAATGCTTCTTCAATGCATGGGTGAGCCACTCGCCAGTGACGGCAAGCACCGACAGCAGGTCCTTGGGCTGGTCCTTGGCGTATTCATCCAGGTAGAAGAACAACGTGCCTTCTTCATAGGGGCCGCGCCAGACGCCATGCCGATCAAGGAATTCCTGCGTGGATAGCTGCTCGTGGCCACGCCAGAATTCGTTGTCCTTGCAACGCCGGCCGAGAAACTCCCGCAGCCGGGCCAGCGCGGGCGCCGGCCAGACCAGGTGGCGGCCGGCCAGGGACAGCAGGCCATTGAGGTCGCGGCGGACATTGAACTTGCCGCCTTGCTTGGCTGCCAGCGTCAGGACGAAGTGCGAGCACATCAGGTCCAGCACGGGCGCGTCTTTCAGCCCGGGCGAGGGAAGCACCTGCACATCCGCCGAACGCTTGACCATCTGAAAGACTCCAGCAACGGGACCGTGCTCCTACGATAACGCGGGTTGATGCTACATGGAAGATGTTGATTGTGGGGAAATCCTTACACTCGAGTTCCATAAGCGTCCACAATGCGCAGCCATGATCGAGCTCGCCGACATAGAACAGGCCGCTGTCCGCCTTCAGGGGCAGATCCTTACGACGCCGTGCGTCGAATCGCGAACGCTGTCGCAGCTCACCGGTGCACAGGTGTTCCTGAAGTTCGAGAACCTTCAGTTCACGGCGTCATTCAAGGAACGCGGCGCGTGCAACAAGCTGGCCGTGCTGCGCGAGCTCGAAGCCGACCGCGGCCATGACGCGCCCGCGGCACCGGGAGTCGTGGCCATGAGCGCGGGAAACCATGCGCAGGGAGTCGCCTATCACGCCCAGCGACTAGGCTTGCGGGCCGTGATCGTGATGCCGCGCTTTACGCCCGGCGTGAAGGTTGAGCGCACACGCAGCTTTGGCGCGCAGATCGTGCTGCACGGCGACACGCTGGACGAGGCTCACCGGCACGCCCTGACGTTGGCGCGCGAGCAGCACCTGGCCTTCGTCCATCCTTACGACGACGAAGCCATCATTGCCGGCCAGGGTACGGTGGGCCTGGAGATGCTGCAGGCCGTGCCGCAGCTGGATGCGCTGGTGGTTGCCGTCGGCGGCGGGGGCCTGATCGCCGGGATCGCCGTCGCCGCCAAAGCCATCAAGCCGGGGATCGAGGTGATCGGCGTGCAGACGCTGCGGTTTCCCAACATGTTCAACGCGATCAAGCACACCGACCTGCCCCAAGGTGCCAGCAGCATCGCGGAAGGCATTGCCGTGGGCACGCCCGGACGGCTCACGCAGGCCATCATCGAACGCCACGTGGACGATCTGCTGCTGGTCGACGAGGGCGATATCGAGCAGGCCATCGTGATGCTGCTGGAGATCGAGAAGACGCTGGTCGAAGGTGCCGGCGCAGCGGGGCTGGCGGCGCTGCTCAAGTATCCCGAGCGGCTGCGTGGGCGCCGGGTCGGCCTGGTGCTGGGCGGCGGCAACATCGACCCGCTGCTGCTGGCCGCGATCATCGAACGCGGCATGGTGCGGGCCGGAAGGCTGGCCCGCATCCGGGTCAGCGCGCGCGACGTGCCAGGCTCATTGGCACGCATCACCGCCATTGTTGGCGAAGCGGGCGCCAACATTGATGAAGTTCACCACCAGCGCGCGTTCACCATGCTGGCAGCCCAGAATGTCGAGATCGAACTGGTGATCCAGACCCGCGGGCGAGACCACATCGGCGCCGTGCTGGACGCCCTGCATGCTGGCGGCTTCCAGGCCGAGGAGCAACCATGACGGCAGAGATCCTGCAGGCGGCACTGGGCGAGTACTTTGCACCGTGGGTGCAGGCGCTGGGCCTGAAGGTCGAGGCCTTCGACACCGACAGCGTCACGTTGCGCCTGCCGCTGAGTCCGCAGCTCACACGCGTTGGCGACATGCTGTGCGGCCAGGCCATGATGGGCGCGGCCGACACGGCCATGGTGCTGGCGCTGATCTGCCAGTTCGGGCAATTCCGGCCGTGCACCACCGTGCAGATGAACACCACCTTCCTGCGGCCGCTGTCGGCCCAGGACGCGCTGGTGCAGGCGCGCATCGTCCGTACCGGCAAGGCTCTGGCCTTTGGCGAGATCGACATCCGCGGGGCCAACGACGGCAAGAGTGCATGCCGGGCCAGCACCACCTATGCCTTGATCTGAGTCTTGAGCGCCCGCAGCAGCGGTTAAAATAGCAGGCTGCCCCAGATACTCCGAATTCCCGAGGAACCCCATGTCCACCCATGCAACCGGCCAGAGCCACGGCGACGATCAATACCCACCCGATGGCGTCGAAGCGATCGTCCATGCCGTCCCCCTGGTGCTGCCCGTGGCTGGCGGCATCCTGATCTTCCTGCTGGCCTTCATCGCCGTCTACATGGCCTGAGTTACCCGCAACGCGTCCCCAGGGCCTCGTAGAGAGCCCTCTGCAAGGTCTCGGTCAGGCGGAACGACAGGTCACCCTCCGTCTTCAGTGTCAGCGTCAGCACGAGGTCGGTCGAAGACGGGTCTGCCGCCAGCGCCCACCGGGCAACCTCAAAGGCCGCCTTGTTGCTTGGGTCAACCTTCTTGATCTTGTTGGACGCAGTCAACGACATCGCGGACAGCGTGATCAGCGGTATGAGCTGATCTGCGGCAATTGCGACGGCAAGAGACGCCCCACGGGTGATCGTATTGAGCAGCATCACGGCCCCGTCATCCGACGTTGCGCCGCTCTCTATGTGCTCGATGAAGCTCGCTTCAATGTTCATTCTTTTTCCCTCCGATAAGTGATTCAGCTTAATGCGCACCCCGTGACCGGGCAACCGCCATCAAGCCCGGTGTGAAAGGCACATACTTCCATGCTCAATGCAAATAACCCTATGCAAGTTTTGCATTGTTTTTGCCCTTCCTGACGACGAAGAACCATCGCGGGTACCTAAAATCGACATTCCCAGCCGACCCGGCAGCCTGTGAAACACCCTTCACATCTTCCACCGTTGCCCACCCTGCAACGCCCGCCCGTCGCCTACCCAAGCCTGTTTTCAAAAGGGCGCCCGCTCGCCGCATCCCTCGATTGAGCTCCTTTTTGACAACCGGTTTTAACTTCAGGAGCAATTGGATGAACTCTCCCGTCATGCAGGGGTTGAATTTGAAGGCCCCGGGCTACGTCAAGAACGCCCGATTGATCGCCTGGGTAGCCGACATGGTGGCGCTCTGCAAGCCCGACAGCCTGTACTGGTGCGACGGCAGCCAGGCCGAATACGACCGCCTGTGCCAGCAGCTGGTCGATGCCGGCACCTTCCGCAAGCTCGATCCGGTCAAGCGGCCGAACTCGTTCCTGGCGTGTTCGGACCCGAGCGACGTGGCCCGGGTCGAAGATCGAACCTTCATCTGCTCGCACCGCAAGGAAGATGCCGGCCCGACCAACAACTGGATGGCGCCGGCCGACATGCGCGCGACCCTGCAGCCCCTGTTCGACGGCTGCATGAAGGGACGCACGATGTACGTCGTGCCTTTCTCGATGGGCCCGCTGGGCTCGCCGATCGCCCACATCGGGATCGAACTGTCCGACAGCGCCTATGTCGCGGTGAACATGCAGATCATGACCCGCATGGGCAAGGAAGTGTTCGACGTGCTCGGCGTGAACGGAGAATTCGTGCCCTGCATCCATACGGTGGGCGCGCCTCTGGAGCCCGGTCAGCAGGACGTGACCTGGCCGTGCAACAAGACCAAGTACATCGTCCAGTACCCCGAGACCCGCGAGATCTGGTCGTACGGTTCGGGCTATGGCGGCAATGCCTTGCTGGGCAAGAAGTGCTTCGCCTTGCGCATTGCGTCCAGGATGGGCCGCGACCAGGGCTGGCTGGCCGAGCACATGCTGATCCTGGGCGTCACCAACCCCCAGGGCCGCAAATACCATGTGGCGGCAGCCTTCCCTTCGGCCTGCGGCAAGACCAACTTCGCGATGCTGATTCCGCCCCAGGGGTTTGAGGGCTGGACGGTCACGACCATCGGCGACGACATTGCCTGGATCAAGCCCCGTGCCGACGGCAAGATGTATGCGATCAATCCGGAAGCAGGCTATTTCGGGGTCGCCCCCGGCACCAACACGCTGACAAATCCCAATTGCATGGCCAGCCTGGACAAGAACGTGATCTTCACCAATGTGGCGCTGACCGATGACGGCGATGTCTGGTGGGAGGGCATGGGCCCGGCGCCCGACCACGCCATCGACTGGCAGGGCAAGGACTGGACGCCGCAGACGGCGAAGGAAACCGGCGCCAAGGCTGCCCATCCGAACGCCCGCTTTACGGTCGCTGCCATCAACAACCCGGCGCTGGACAGTGCCTGGGACGATCCGGCCGGCGTACCGATCGACGCCTTCATCTTCGGTGGCCGCCGCTCGACCACTGTGCCGCTGGTCAGTGAGGCGCGCAACTGGATGGAAGGCGTGTACATGGCCGCCACCATGGGATCGGAAACAACGGCGGCCATCGTGGGCCAGGTCGGGGTGGTGCGGCGCGACCCGTTCGCCATGCTGCCCTTCTGCGGCTACAACATGAGCGACTATTTCCAGCATTGGCTGGACCTGGAGCACAAGCTCGAGGACAGCGGTCACACGCTACCCAGGATTTTCTGCGTCAACTGGTTCCGCAAGGGCGATGACGGCAAGTTTGTCTGGCCTGGCTACGGCGAAAACATGCGAGTGCTCAAGTGGATGATCGATCGCATCGAGGGCCAGGCCGGGGGCACGGAGCACGTGTTCGGCATCAGCCCTGGCTACGAAGACCTGACCTGGACCGGCTTGCAGTTTTCGCGTGAGCAGTTCAAGACCGTCACCGGCATCGACAAGGCGGCCTGGCAGAAGGAACTTGAACTGCACACCGAGCTGTTCCAGCAGCTCGAATACCACCTGCCCAAGGAACTGGCGCAGACCAAGGCGCTGATCGAACAGCGCCTGGCTCAGTAGTAAGCGCGCACGTCCCGTTCGGCTGCCTGACTCATGGCGCGGCTGAGGTCGGCCATGACACGGGCGTCGGTCAGGGCCACTTGCCACAGCCGCTCGTCCTGTGCAGCCTGACGCCGCGCTGCGGCCCAGCGCGCCAACCCAGCTTGCAACACCACGCCCAGCCGACGGGCAGGCAAGGCGAGCAATGCCAGCGCGGCGAATGCAACCGCCCACATCACAATCCATGCCGCCAGCAGATGGCCTTCGGTCCAGGTATCGATCACCTGATTGGCGATCACCAGCAGCGACGCAACGATGGCAGCCAGCAGGAACGCAGCAAGACCGCGGGCGCCATCGAACTTGTGCAAGACATTCTTCAGCGACTTCGTCGCGCGTTGAGCGCGCTTGAGGCCGGGCATGCGGTCCGGGAATTCGATGTGTGCGAAGCTGGCCATGAATTGTTTCCCTTTCGATTGAGCACCGCGCTGAGGGCGTTATTGCCGAGTGCGTAGTCAAATACTAGGGTTAATACCGATATATTTCCAATTTTGATTAGTGATCGCTATCATTCACCTCAGTGATCAGGCCACCCAACTTCCGAACGCTCGACCTGAACCTGTTGCGGGTGTTCGATCAGGTCATGGCCGAACGCAATCTGACCCGGGCCGCGAAGACTCTGGCGATGACCCAGCCCGCGGTCAGCAACGCCCTCAAGCGGCTGCGCGACGCGGTTGGCGACAAACTGGTCTTGCGTAGCGCCCGGGGCGTGGAGCCAACGCCTCGCGCACTGGCGCTTTGGCCCGCAATCGCCGACGCGCTGCGGCAGATGGAAATGGCGCTGACGCCGGGCGACTTCATCGCATCCGAAGCCACCACGACCTTCGTTCTGGCAATGGCTGACGCCACGGCCGCCGAGCTGATGCCAGGCCTGGTGGAGATCATCGAACGCGATGCGCCGGGCGTCTCGATCCGGGTTCTGCCATTGACCACGCGCGACCCCCGCCCCCTGCTTGACGAGGGCCAGGTGGACCTGGCCGTAGGCTTTTTCCCGGCGGTGCTTGCTGACCTCACGGCGCAAGCGCAGGCCGGCGGGATGGCAGGTTTCGCGTACCAGCGGCTGTATGACGGCGAGTATGTCTGCGTGATGCGCAAGGGCCACCCTTTGGCCAGCGGGCCGCTGACGCTCAAGCGCTACTGCGAGGCCCATCACCTGCTGGTGAGCTTTTCCGGGCGGCCCTATGGCTTCGTCGACGAGGCCCTGGCCTCGCTCGGGCGCAAGCGCCGCATCGTGCTGACCGTGAACCAGTTCTTCACCGCCGGGCGCGTGGTCACCGGTGCGAACCTGCTCACCGTGCTGCCGCGCCACTTCGTCAGCGTGACAGGCATGGCCGATGAGATCGTGCTGCGGGAACTGCCCTTCGAAGTGCCGCCCGTGCATGTCGATTCGCTCTGGCACCGGCGCCAGGAACAGCGCAGCGACCACGCCTGGCTGCGCCTGGCCGTTGCGGCAGCGGCGAAGCAAGCCTTTTCCTGACTACGGGATTGGCCCTGCGCATGTGCCTGGCATGCTGCTTGCCTGTCCGGCGCTGTCGTGCAACGCTGTCCTTACAATCACCCACAAGGAGTCCATCTCATGACAAATTCAAGGCACGTGCACCGCCGCACGGTTCTCAAGACGCTCGCCGCCGGGGCCGCCGCGGTCTCGCTGCCGGCCTTTGCCGCCGCATGGCCTGAGAAACCCATCAAGCTGGTCGTCACGTTTCCGCCCGGTGGCGCCAGCGACATCGTTGCGCGCCTGATGTCCGAGCCGCTGCAAAAGAAGCTTGGCCAGGCCTTCGTGGTGGACAACCGCCCCGGTGCCGGCGGCAGCGTCGGCGGCATGGTGGTCGCGCAAGCGCCGGCGGACGGCTATACGCTGATGCTTTCGAACTCCACCCCCATTTCCATCGGCCCGTTTGCCCTGGACAAGCAGCCGTACGACCCGGTCGAAGGCTTTACCCACATCGCGCTGATCGGCAGCGCACCGTGCGTGGTGATGGCCAATCCGAAGGCTGGCATCAAGACGCTTGCCGACCTGGAGGCACTGGCCAAGAAGTCCGGGCGACTGGATTTTGGCTCGGGCGGGCCGGCGTCGATCGGACACATCTATGGCGAACTGATGAAGAACAGTCTGGGCATCAACATGGTCCACGTTCCCTATCGCGGCGGCGCGCCCATGACCACCGACCTCATCGCCGGTGTCGTACCGGTGGGGATCGACGTGCTCACGGCCTACGTGCAGTACTTCAAGGGAGGCCAGCTGGTGCCGCTGGCAGTGACATCCGCCAGTCGTTCGCCCCTGGTTCCGGACGTGCCCAGCGTGGTCGAAGCCGGCTATCGCAAACTGGTGCTGGACAACTTCTTCGGCCTGACGGGCCCGGCCAAAATGCCGTCAGACATCGTTGCGCGGCTGAACGCCGCCTGCAACGAGGTTCTCGCGGATGCCGAGATCAAGAAGAAGATGCTCGAACTGGGCATCACCACTTCGCCCACGACACCCGCAGCGTTCACAGCCTTCGTCAAGGAGCAGGTGGCCCAGCTGTCACCGACAGTCAAGGCGGCAGGCGTGCGGCTATAGGGTCGTCACAATGGCCGGGTGCGAATCCAGCTGCTGTCCGACCTTCACCTCGAAGTCCATCCCCACTTGCGCCCGCGTCCGGCGGCCGGCGCGCAGCTGCTGGTATTGGCCGGTGACATCGGGTCCTACCAGGCTGGGTCGCTGCTAACCGACACAGACTTCGGGCTGGCTCGCTTCTCCCCCCGCCGGGGTTGGCCCGTGCCGGTGCTCTACGTGCCGGGCAACCACGAATACGACAACCTCGACTACGACACCACGTACACGCGGCTGCGCGAGACCTGCGATCGGCTGGGCATCACCTGGCTGGAGCGCGAGACGCTGGTGCTGCACGGTGTGCGCTTTGTCGGCACCACGCTGTGGGCCGACTTCGACGCGCTGGCCGTGAACGATGCCAAGGCGCTGGCCGACCCGAGCCGCTACCTGAAGCTGCGCGAGAAGGCTTTTCGTGCAGCCAATTTTTACCTGGAAAAAACCGGCACCACGCGCGGCGGCCAGGCGATGCTGGCGCCTGACTGGCGCGAGGAGGCCCTCGCCTGCCAGCGCTGGCTGCGCGACGCGCTGACAGCACCGTTCGAGGGCACGACGGTGGCCGTGACGCACTTCGCGCCCAGCCTGCGCAGCGCCGACCCGCGCTATGGCATGACGCCGGGGACAGCCGGCTTCTGCAACACCCTGGACGAGCTTCTGCCGCTGGCCCGCTTCTGGCTGCATGGCCACCTGCACTGCCCGAGCGACTACCAAGCCGGCGGCTGCCGCGTGCTGGCCAATCCGCTGGGCTACGCCGCCAAGGGCGAACAGGCGGCGTTCCGCGAAGCCTTCTGCATCGACGTTACGTCTACCAACACTTGACGCGTGGGCTTTACACGCCGACAAACACGCGCGAGCGCGGCTGTGGAACACTTCCTTTGAACAAGGAGGTCGCTGTGAGAAAAACAATCTGGACCCCAACGCTGGCGTGGATCGCCGCCGCGCTGTCCGCGCTTGTCCTGGCCGTAGCCGCCCCCAGCGAGTTGTCGGTCATGGGGCGACTGCCGTCGCTCAAGGCCAAGCGGCTTGACCAGCAGCCCATTTCGCTGCCCAGTGGCCTCGCAGCCAACCGCACCCTCGCACTGATCGCGTTCCATAGCAGCCAGCGCGGCGAAATCGACAGCTGGATCGAGGGCATGCACCTGAACCAGGATCGCGCCATTGCCTGGATCAGGATGCCAGTGCTGGAAGACCCGGGCAGCGCGCGCACCCGTGGTGAGATCGAGAACCGGCTGCTCGAGCGTCACATCAGCAACGGCGAGAGGGCGCGGCTGGTGCCAGTATTCACGGACCGCGAAGCCTTCACTCGCGCGGCGGGCCTTTCCGGCACCGAGCACGCATCCGTCCTCGTGGTCAACCGCCATGGCACGGTGCTGGCCCGCGCCGAAGGACAGTTCGACGAGGAAAAGGGCCGGGCCCTGCGTGAAACGTTGCTGGCACGCGGCAACGACTGAGCCGCCAGCTCTCAGGCAGCCAGCGATTCGCGCGCGGCGCGCATCAGTGCAACGGTCAGCGCGTCGAGCACCTCCGATTCCAGGTTCCAGCAGTGCCAGTACAGCTGAATCGGCAAGGCGTATGCCGGCGTGAGGTTCACCAGCTGACCCTGCCCCAGCAGACCGCGCGCCAATAGCTCGGGCACCACGCCGACGCCCCAGCCGGCCAGCACGGCCCGCACCTGGCCTTCCGAACTGGGCACGAACAGCTGGCGCAGGGTCACCCGCTTGAGGCCGAAGGCCGAGCCGACAAACTCGCTTTGCATGTCGTCCTTGCGGTTGAACGCGATGAACGGAATGTCACGAAAATTGTGCTGCGTCAGCCCTTTCGGGCAGTGCTCGTGCGCGTAACGCGCCTCGGCTACTGCGACGTAGTTCATCGCGCCCAGCGGCGCGACCTTGCACCCGCGCAACGCCTGTTTCAGCGTTGTCACGCAACCCAGCACCTGGCCTTCACGCAGCCACTCATGCGTGAAGTCCTGGTCGTCGGTAATGATTTCCAGCGGCAGGCCCTGGCAAGCCAGTTCATTCAGCGCCGTGAGGGCCCAAGTGGCGATGCTGTCGGCATTGACCGCGATCGAAATGCGCTCCTCCTCACGCGAGCCGCCGACACTGCTGGGCGCCAGCTCCTTCAGATCGCGCTCGAGGTCGGCCCGCAGCAGCCGCATCTGCTTGGTGTGCTTGAGCAGCAGCTGGCCCGCCGAAGTGGGCCGCAGCGGCCGGCTGCGAACGATCAGGACGGTGCCAACCTGCGCCTCGAGCGCGCGCAGGCGCTGCGACACGGCCGACTGGGTAATCGACAGGCGCTGGGCGGCGCGCTCGAAGCCGCCCTCTTCGACGATGGCCGCCAGGCACTCAAGAGCATCCGGATCAAAGGTACTCATGGGCGCAGGCAGCGACGGCGCTCGCTCACACGTTCATGATGGTGACGGCCCGCGTGTTCAGGTAAGTCTCCATCGCTTCGGTGCCACCCTCGGAACCGTAGCCCGAATCCTTGACGCCGCCGAATGGCATTTCGGCCGACGGCATGGCCGGCATATTGATCCATAACATCCCCACTTCGACCCGGCGGGCCAGCAGGTCGGCATTCTTGAGCGAACGGGTGAACGCGTAGCCGGCCAGACCGTAGGGCAGGCGGTTGGCTTCGGCGATCGCTTCGTCGATGGTCTTGAAACTGCGGATCGCGGCGACCGGGCCGAACGGCTCGTCGTTGAAGACGCGGGCGTCCAGCGGCACGTCCATCAGCACGGTGGGCTCCCAGAAATTGCCGACGTCGCCGATGCGCTTGCCGCCGGCCGCGACGGTAGCACCGCGCTGAACAGCGTCCTGGGTGAACTCGGCCATGGCGGTCATGCGGCGCGGATTGGCCAGCGGGCCCATCTGCGTGCCTTCGGTCATGCCGTCGCCGACCTTCAAGCCCTTGGCGTGCTTGACAAGCGCCGCCGCGAACTGGTCGCGGATGCTTTCGTGCACCAGGAAGCGGGTGGGCGAAATGCAGACCTGCCCGGCGTTGCGGAACTTGGCGCCGCCGGCGGTCTTGACAGCCAGATCGACGTCGGCGTCCTCGGCAATGATCACCGGGGCATGCCCGCCCAGTTCCATGGTCACGCGCTTCATGTGCTGACCGGCCAATGCGGCCAGTTGCTTGCCCACCGGGGTGGAGCCGGTGAAGGTGATCTTGCGGATGACGGGATGCGGGATCAGGTAGTTGGAGATGTCGGCGGGCGTGCCGTACACCAGCCCGACCACACCGGCCGGGACGCCGGCGTCGGCGAAGGCCCGTACCAGCGCGGCAGCAGCAGCGGGGGTCTCTTCCGGCGCTTTCACGATGATCGAGCAGCCGGTGGCCAGCGCAGCCGAGATCTTGCGCACCGCCTGGTTGATCGGGAAATTCCAGGGCGTGAAGGCGGCGACCGGACCGACCGGGTCCTTCACCACCAGTTGCCGCACCGACAGGTTGCGCGAGGGGACGATCCGGCCATAGACCCGGAAGCCTTCCTCGGCGAACCATTCGATGATGTCGGCGGATGCCATTGCTTCCATCTTGGCCTCGCCGACCGGCTTGCCCTGCTCCTGGGTCAGCAGGCCCCCGATGTCGCC